>NZ_JBEOVN010000065.1:0-34016 GCF_040295565.1 Streptomyces sp. NPDC002785
CCGTGGCTTCCTGTTTCTTCGCGCTGCGCCAGAACAGGTTCTGGTCTTACCCGCGCTCCGCAGGCCGATACCGCCAGTCCGGCGGCCGCTTTCACTGACCACATCGACCTCGTGGCTGGTGCGGGCCGCCGGGTCGGCGACCGTCCCGTACGAGACGTCGATCGGCATGCCGCCGAATGTCTCCGGGGCCGCGCAGTGCGCCACCCACTCCCGGCAGATCTGTTCGAAGAGCGGCCCGACCACCGCCGACAGGAAACGGGCGCGCGAGCTTTCCCAGACCTGCTCGGCCAGTCCCCGGTCGAGCAGGGCGAGCTTGGTCCGTGAGACGACATGGTCGAACGCGATCAGCGGTTCACCGATGCGGTAGACACTCCGGTTCTTGCGGAAGGCGTCCACTTCACGGCGTACGAGACCGCAGTCCTGGAGCACCGTGAGCGGGTGTGTGATGTCGCCGGCCGGTCTCCCCAGACAGCCCGCGATCCCGCCTGCCGTCGCGTTTCCCGAGGCCAGTGCCCCCAGTACGGAGTGGTAGAGCGCCCGGTCCCGCAGATCGGATTCGTCGGCCAGCAGGTATCGCGCCTCCCGGTAGAGGGGCGAGCGCGGCGACAAGGCGGTACGGCACACCCAGGCGTCGAAGTCGTCGAGCCCGGCGGGGACGTCGTCGCGTACGAACTCGCGGCGATAGGCGGGTGTGCCGCCCACCACGCTGTGGACGAGGAGTGCGAGCCGGGGATCGTCGATGCCCCAGAAGGCAGCCGCCTGCCGGAAGTCGAGCGGCTGGACGATGAGTTCGAGGCTCGCCCTCCCCCGGAGCGGAGACGTGCCACCGAGCAGCCCGCCCATGAACGCGAGCGAACTGCCGCACAGGAGCAGCCTCGTTCGGGACTCCAGCCGCTCGGGGCGGCGCGGGCCGTAAGCGACCTGAACAATGGACGGAAGGGACGGGGTGGCGCGGGCGAGGTAGGGAAACTCGTCGATCACCACCGGTACCGGCTTCTCCCGTCCCAGCGCGAGCAGCGCGTCGACGCACTGCTCCCACCGGTCGAAACGCAGCGGCCCGGCCGCTCCCGTGTACTGGCCCAGCTCCTCCCCGAACCGGCGCAGCGACTCCGCCTCCGTCGCCTCATAGGCACAGAAGTAGAAGCCGCCCGCAGCCCGGGCGAGTGAGTCGAGGAGGAACGACTTCCCCTGCCGCCGCCGCCCCGACACGACGCCAAGAGTCGCCTCGGGGCCCGGGTCGGCGGCGAACGCGGTGAGCTCGCTCCACTCCCTGTGCCGGTCGAACATGTCGGACGGCTTGGCGAGATCGCGGGGTGTTCCGGCCATGAGGAGCGACCACCTTCGTGCGCGGCTTACGGAATCGCACTTCCTAGAAGTACGTTTCCGTCAACGGGCCCGTCCGGCTCGGGACACGGGCCCGGTCCGCGCATCGCGAACTCGCACCACACCACCTTGCCGGGGTTCCGCTCCCCCACCCCCCACTTGTCGGCCAGCGCCGCCACCAGCAGCAGCCCCCGCCCGCTCTCCGCATCAGGTGCCGCACCCGAATCGGAGAGGCACACCTCCCCGTCGCCGCTGTCGTGGACCTCTACACGTAGTACGCCGTCGGCCGGCTCCAGGTAGAGGTGGAGGCGGAATCCGCGACCGGGCGGGACGCCGTGCAGCAGGGCATTGGTGACGAGTTCGCTCACGCAGAGCAGCACGTCGTCGGCGCGGGCGTCGCACGCCCAGTCGACCAGAGCCTCGCGCACGAACTTCCGTACGAGCGGCACGGACCGGCGTTCGCGACGGTAGAACGCCTCGCGGAAGCGAGGGAGTTGAGTTGGTTCGTTCACGCAGCCAACGTCACACAAAGTCACTATCGTTGATCAGCGCGTCGCGTCGTACAACGCACTTGTACGGCTTCCGGCGGGTCATCCGGCGTTGGCGACGGGGAGAGGCAGTTCATGCAATCGGCGAAGAAAAACAAGCGGATCACGTCCTGGCACCTGATCGGCGCCCAGTTGGCGACGTTCCGCAAGGCGGCACGGATGACACAGACGGCCCTGGCCGATCAGTGTTGCGTGGGCGAGGACACCATTGCGTCGATCGAACAGGGGCGCAGGCCGCTACAGACGGACTTCGCGGCTCAGCTTGACGAACTACTGGAGACGAAGCGGGTGTTACAGGTCGCGGTGTCGAAGGTGCCGCAGAAGGAGCGGTTCCCTGCGTTCGTGCAGGACTTCGTGGAGTACGAGCAGGAGGCGGTGACGCTGCTCTCGTACCAGAGTCAGGTGGTACCGGGGCTGCTCCAGACCGAGGAGTACGCCCGCGCGGTCTTCGTCTCCCTCTATCCACCGCTGGAGGAAGAGGAGATCGAGGAACGGGTCGCGGCGCGACTCGACCGCCAGAAGGTCTTCGAACGCAAGCCGAGGCCGATGGCCAACTTCTTGCTGGAGGAGAGCATCCTGCATCGACCCATCGGGGGTCTCCATGTACTTCGCGAGCAACTCCGCCACTTGAGGCGCTGTGCTGAACTCCCTTTTCTGGGGCTGCAAATCATGCCGACAGACCGCGAGAAGCATGCCGCCCTGGACGGTCCGATGGTGCTGTTGGAGACTCCCGATCACGATCAACTGGCCTACATCGAGGGCCAGCGCATCAGTTTCCTGATCGACGATCTCGACGAGGTCAGCATCCTCCAGCAGAAATATGGGATGCTGCGCTCTCAGGCGCTCTCTCCTGAGCGGAGCATGCGCCTTTTGGACGACCTGCTTGGAGCGTCATGACTCGCGCAGCACACCGGGACCACAGCACGGCCCTGAGCTGGTTCAAGTCCAGCTACAGCGGCAGCGAGGGCGGCGACTGCCTCGAAGTCGCCTACGACTGGCGCAAGTCCAGCTACAGCAGCAGTCAGGGCGGCGACTGCGTCGAGGTGGCAGCCCACCCCGCCGCCATACACATCCGCGACTCCAAGGTCACCGACGGCCCCGTCCTCACCGTTCCCCCCGCCGCCTGGGCCGCCTTCATCGGCGCCACGGTCTGACGACTCACACCGATCCGGCCGTACCGGCCCGGATGACACCGAACCGGGTCAGTGCGCGGGCGCCGGGGGCATGCAGCCCGTCTCGAGGTAGTGGCCGTTGGCGGTGGCCCATACACGGTCCTTGCTGACGGCCCCGGTGACACATGCCGACGTACCGATCCAGATACCGAAGTCGCTGCCTTCCGCCTTTCGCGTTCCGACACCCACCAGCCGGTTGCCCACGGCGACATGGGCGGAGCCGGCGAGCTGTTCGAGCGCGGGTCGCACGTCTCCCGGACCGACCTTTCCGGCCAGGCGCAGTTCGCTCAGGACGCGGTCGACCTCCACGGCCTTCCGCCTTGCCTTCTTCTCGTCCTCCGGCCCCATCTCCCCCGGCTGACGGACCCGGTTGTTGTCGAAGTAGTTCGGCGGCGCGTCTCCCTTCGGCGTGTTGAGCGCGGGCGTGGGCGCGTCGGCGCCTTCAGCGTCGCCGGAACCGGTGCCGTTGAGGTTGGAGAACAGGTCGTCCTCCGTCGTCCCACACCCTGCCAGGGCGAATGCCGCGACCACAGCGACCACAGCGAGACCACTCTTCCGTGAGGGCATAGACCCACTATCGCCATGAGGACCGAAGGGTTCACGAGTGCGGGTACTCATGTTCGAAAGAGGGGGTACGGGGACGCACCCCCCGCGTGGGAGCGTGCGATCACTCCACTGGCATCGAGTGTGAAGACTTCCGACGCTTGAGAGCGCTCTCAGTCACACGTCTTGACGCCCGCCGCGACCGTCACAAGAGCGGTGCGCATCGCGGACGCACCTGGTCCCCCTTCCCGCACGATCGCCCCGTCCGCGCCCCCCATACACACCGGGAGTCCTCTCGTGATTTCGCGCAGACTGTTCCTGATGGGCAGCGCCGCCGCCTCCGCGACCGCGCTCACCTACCCCCTCTGGGGAGCACTCTGAGCCACGCCTCTACGGCTCCCACGACCTGTGAACTCGCTCTGGATACCCGTTCGTTGCCCGGCAGGTTCAACGCCTATGTGACCGGCCACGAGCAGGGGCGTCGGGGAGTTGCCCCGTCGAGTACGACGGATTTCCGGTCCGGGCCGGGATCTTGCCGCAGAACTCCGCCTCGATCACGCTGACGTAGAGCGATGCGTCCGGCCAGTCGCCGTTGATGTTGAACGTCAGCTGGTGCTTTCCGTCCTGCGTGCCGACCATCGCGGACAGGGAGCCGTTCGCACGACCACTCTTGCCCACCACCTTCACGCCGCAGGACAGCGTCGCGTACTCAAGCCCGAGTCCGTACCCGATCCCCTCGCCCGCCGGCACCTCGTCGAGCATCTCCTTCATCTGCGCAGGAGGCAGTAACTCGCCGCGTATCAGCGCGCGTTGGAAGCGGTTGAGGTCGCCACTGGTGGAGATGATGTCGCCGGACGCGCCCAGCCAGGTCATGTTCTGTTCGGTGGCGTCATGGATCTCGGCGTCGGGGGCGCTCCGATGGAGCCGGGAGTAGCCGATGGGGTGCGGATTCGGCATCTGTGGCGCCGTGCCGGGGAACGACGTCCCGCGCAGCTTCAACGGCTGGATGATGCGGCGGGTGACCTCCTGCCCGTACGAACGGCCCGTCGCCTTCTCGATGACCAGGCCGGCGATCACGAAGTTGGTGTTCGAGTACAGCGGCGACTTCTCCGGGTTCGGCTGCGGCGGGTCAGGAGTCCCTCGACGGCAGGGGCCAGTTCGGCGGCGGCCACGGGACGGAAGACATCGGGGAAGAAGTCCAGGCCCACATAGTCGAGGTCTGCGATGAGTTCGGCGCCTCCATGGCCGGTGAGATCGGTGATGAAGGAGGAGCCCGGCCCGAAGAGCGGCGTGGTGTTGAAGCCGACCCTCAGATGGGTGTGCCCGAGTTCGCGCGCCCGCGCCTTGGCGGCGGACACTCCGCGGATGATCACCTCGCGCACTCCTGGGTAGTAGCCGTCCAGCGTGCGGTTCGATGTGACGTTGGGCTCCTCCGTCACTTGCAGCATGTCGGTGACAGCGCCGTACTGCGTGACCAGTTCGCGCAGGAAGTCGCAGTAGCCGTCCACGTCCGCGGCGGTCGACTGATACTGGGCGACCAGGTCCAGACGGCGGCCTCGGACGGCGTACCGGTCCGCGGCGGCGGGCGTCTTTGTGGCGTGGGGCTCGCCGAGCCGGGTGGAGTCCTTGAAGCCTGTGTAGGCACGCACCAGGAAGGGGCGACCGGCTCGCCCCTGGAGCAGGTCGAGCGCCTGGGACACGCGGGCGGGGACGTCGGGCGGGCCGTCGGCCAGGCCCCCGGTGTCGTCGCCGACGACTCCGCCCGGGTAGATCCCGAAGAGCAGTCCCTCGCGCACTGTCGGTGTCACGCGTTCCCTTCCTCTCGCCCGGCCCCGGAGGACGGCGCCGCTGGGCCGGGCCATGTCAGCGAGCCAGTGCGGATGTCGTCGATGACCGCGTCGATCCACGCCATTTCGGCACGCGCCAGGCTCAACGCGTACTCGGCCTCGATGACGTGCAGCCGGGACACCCCGGTCGCCAGGGCGTCCGCGAGGCGCTGGTCGTCCGCCGCCGTGCGTTGCCAAAGACGCCCGGCCCGCTCGGTCAGGGCGTCGACGGCACCCTCGGGTCCCAGCGCGCCGAGGTAGGTGACGGCGCCCAGGAACTGTGAGAACTCCCGTTCCGGTGTGCGGATTTGCGCGTCCAACCGTCGTACGAGTTCATCGCGGCCGGCTTGCGTGAGCGCGTAAACGGTTCGCTCCGGGCGGTTCCCCGAGCGCTGCTGGCCCTGTGCGGCCACCCATCCCGCCTCGGTCAGGGCGGCAACGGTGTTGTAGAGCGTGCCCCGGGTGATCGCGGCCGCGTGGTTGTCGCTGCGTTTCCGCAGCTCGGAAAGCATCTGGTACGGATGCGAGCTCTGCTCCAGCAGAAGGCCCAGCACCGCAAGCACGATGGGGTTGTCAAGCGCACGTCGAGACATGGTCCAACTCTAACAGTCCAAATAGACCATTCACTCTTCGAGCGAGGTGATCGCCGGGCACGGGCCATGACACATGCCCCCATCGGCAAAGGGACTTATCGACATACAACGGGCCGTGGTCGCCTGCGCCTCCCTGCACGAGGATCGGCCAACGGATCCGTCACGGACGGCGGAGAGCCGTGGTGTGATGGCGTCGTGAGCCGCGCTGCAGAAGAGACCAACCGCCACATGCTCCGGGCACGGGATGCGATGGACCGCGCCTACGCCCAGCCGCTGGACGTCCCGGCCCTGGCGCGGATCGCCCATGTGTCCCAGGCGCACTTCACGCGCACTTTCCGGGCCACGTTCGGCGAGACGCCGCACCGCTACCTGCAGCGCCGCCGTGTCGAGCGTGCGATGTTCCTGCTGCGGGAGACCGACCGCAGTGTGACGGACATCTGCTTCCAAGTCGGCTTCGGCAGCCCGGGAACCTTCAGCCGCACGTTCCGCGACATCGTCGGCCGGTCACCGAGGACGTACCGCAAGGAAGCGGTGGTCACGTGCGTACCGACGTGCTTCACGATGGCGTGGACGCGTCCGAGCGCCTGACCGTCCGCACTGCCTGCCCTGCCCCGTCCTGCCCTGTCCTGTCCTGCCCTGCCCTGCCCTGCCCTGTCCTGTCCTGTCCGCACGGCCCGTACCATCCGTCGGCTGAGCAGTTTTGGATAAGTTTTCGTCCGGCTCGCCCAGTAGCGTGATGCACATGTTCAACGCCATCACGCACTCACAGATCTACGTCCTCGACCAGGACGAGGCCCTCGACTTCTACGTCGGCAAGCTCGGCCTGGAGGTCAACGCCGATGTCGACATGGGATTCATGCGCTGGCTGACCGTCAGCATCCCCGGTCACCCGGAGCGCCAGGTCCTGCTGGAGAAGCCGGGGCCTCCCGCGATGTCCGAGGAGACGGCGCAGCAGGTCCGCGAGCTGGTGACCAAGGGGGCGATGGGCGGCTCGCTCATCTTCACCACGGACGACTGCCGCAAGACGTACGAGACGCTGCTTGCCCGGGGCGTCGAGTTCACCGAGGAACCCACCGATCGTCCGTACGGAACCGACTGCGGCCTGCGCGACCCCTTCGGCAACAGCATCCGCTTCACCCAGCCGAGGGCCTGAGGACCGTCCGGTCCGGTCGGCTGTCACACCAACTGCCTTGGGCCTGCTGGTTCCTGAAGCCCGCGAACGATGCCAATGGTGTGCCGGATCCTCCTTCGCCGCAGGGTGTTGACGTGGTTCGTCGGCCTACTGGCGGGCGCTGATGACGTCCGCCGGGCGTCCGTCGAGTGCGACGCGGCCGGGGACCAGCGTCGCCACCGCGGTGAGCACCGCGGCGAAGCCGAGGACCCCGAGGAACATCGGCAGGTCGACGGACGGCTGGGCGGCGCCCGTCATCCCGACGCTGAAGGCGGTGAGCACCGCGAGCGAGATGGCCGTACCGAGCACCGCGGCGACCAGGACGATCAGGGCGGACTCGATCCTGAGCATCGACATCACCTGGCGGCGGGTCGTGCCGACGAGCCGCAGCAGAGCGAACTCGCGGGTGCGGTCCGAGACCGACATGGCCAGGGTGTTGACCACGGCGATCGCGGTGAACGCGATGATCAGGCCCATCGCGAGGTAGTTGACCTCGGCGTTGGACTGCTGCACGTCGGCCTGGAGGTCGTCGACCTGCGTGCGGTCGAGGACGCCGATGCCGGGGAAGCGCTTGAGGGCGCCGGTCAGCTGCTCGCGGCCCGCCTTGCCGTCACCGGCCGTCTTGACGAGGACGGAGGAGGCGAGCGGGTTGTCGACGTGCCGGGCGACCAGGTCGTGCGACATGGTCAGGTCGCCGAATCCCAGACCCCGTTCGTAGACGGCGGCGACCTTCAGCTCGGCCACGGTGGCGTCGCCGAGCGTCACTTTGAGCGTGTCGCCGGGCTTCTTGCCGAGGTGGTCTGCGGAGACGTCGCTCATCGCGATGCTCTTGTCCCCGAAGCCCTTGAGGCTGCCCCGGGAGACGTCCGGGTCCCAGTTCGTGGTCAGGCCCTGTGCGGAGATGCCCTGCGCCGGGTACTTGTCGAGGCCGACGCGGACCTGGGTCCGGACGATCTCGGTGACCTGGGTGACGCCCGGTACGGCGCGCAGCGCGTCCGTCGCCTCGGCGGGGACGCCGGGGCCGTTCGAAGCGACCACCCAGTCCGCCTTGTTGCCCGCCTTGGCCTGGGCCGAGGCGGCGTCGCCCATGGTGGTCTGCACGAACAGGACGGTGCAGGCCATGCCGATGAGCAGGACCAGTGGGGTGACGGCAGCGGCCATCCGCTTGGCGTTGGCCCGGGCGTTGGCGGTCGCAAGGTGACCGCCGACGCGCGAGAACTTCAGCGGGATCGCGAGGATCGCGACGGCGACGCGGGCGATGACCGGGCCGAGCAGCGAGACCGCGACGGCGAGGACCACGACGGACAGGAACGTGACGGGCTGCGAGGCCGGTTCGGTACGCAGGAAGCCCAGCAGGACGACCACAGCGATGCCGAGGGCCAGGACGAGCATCCCCACGCCGAGCCGTCCCCACGTGAAGTGGCGCTGTTCCATGGACGCCTCGGACAGGGCCTCGGCCGGGCGGATGCGGGCGGTGCGGCGTGCGGAGATGCGGGCCGCGGCCCACGCCCCAAGCAGGGCCGCGCCGACGGCGGCGGTGAACGGCACGAAGCTGAAGGTGAGTTCGAGGGTGTCGGGGATGGCCTTGAAGTCGATGAACTTGCTGTGCAGCCAGTACGCGATGGGCAGACCCACGACCGAGCCGAGTCCGCCCGCGAGACCGCCGATGATCAGGGCCTCGCGGCCGATCAGCTGACGGACCTGCTTGGGGGTCGCGGCGATGGCGCGCAGCAGGGCGAGCTCGCGGTAGCGCTGCTGGATGGAGAGCGCGAACGTGCCGACGACGACGAGGATCGCGACGAGCAGCGACGTACCGCCCATGGCGCCGCCCATGGAGACGAGCTTGACCCGGGCCTTGCCCGCGTCGAGGAACTCGATGGGGCCGCGCTCGCCACCGGTGGCGACGGCGTACTTGCGGCCGTCTCCGGCGAGGGCCTTCTTGGCCTGGTCCGCGAGTTCGCCGGCAAGGACGCCGGGCTTGGGCAGCAGGCCGACGGTCGCGACCTGGCCGGCCCGTCCGGAGAGGTTGCGGGCGGTCTCGTCGGAGAAGAACAGCGAGGTCTGCTGGTGCAGGTCGCCGCCCTTGGCCGCCGCGATGCCGCTGACCTTGTACGTCGTCGGGGCGCCGGTCGACTGGACGACGAGGCTGCTGCCGGTCTTGAGGCCGGTGCGGGCCGCGAGTTCCCGGTCGAGGACGACCTCGTCGGCGCTCGCGGGTGCCTTGCCGTCGGTCAGCTCGAACGGGGTCAGTGCGGCGGAGGACCAGGCATGGCCGTAGGACGGCTTGCCGTCGATGCCCGGCACGATCCGGCCCCGGGGGCCGACCGCGTACGCCGGGAAGTTCGTCTCGGGCACCGCCTTGCGTACACCGGGCAGGCCGGCGAGGGTCTCGGTGGTCCCCGCGGGCAGCCAGACCCGCTCGGCCAGCGGCTTCGCCTTGTGCTTCTCCTTGACCTTGCCTTTCTTCTTCTTGATGGTGGTCTGGTGGACGTTCTGGTCGGCGCCGACGATGACCGGGGCGGCGGCGTAGCGCTCGGTGGCGATGGTGCCGCGCAGACCGGTCTCCAGGAGGATGCCGCAGGCGGTGACCAGGGCGGCGGCGCAGAAGAGGGCGAGGAAGGCGCCGATGAAGCCGCCCTTCCTGGCCTTGAGCGTCTGCAGTGCGTAGCGCAGCATCAGGCCCACGCTCCCAGGTGTGTCATGCGCTCGGCGACGAGGTCGGCGGTCGGGGCGTCCATCTGTCCGGCGATCCTGCCGTCGGCCAGGAACAGGACGGTGTCGGCGTACGAGGCGGCCACCGGGTCGTGGGTGACCATGACGACGGTCTGGCCGGTCTCGTTCACGCAGGCGCGCAGCAGGGAGAGGATCTCCTTGGCGGTCACGGTGTCGAGCGCGCCGGTCGGCTCGTCGCCGAAGATGACGTCGGGCCGGGTGATGAGGGCGCGGGCGATGGCGACGCGCTGCTGCTGGCCGCCGGAGAGTTCGGCGGGCCGGTGGGCGGCCCGGCCACCCAGTCCGACGCGGCCGAGGATCTCGTCGAGCCAGTTCTCGTCGAGGCTCTCGCCCGCGAGGCGCAGTGGCAGCTCGACATTCTGACGGACCGACAGGGAGGGGATGAGGTTGAACGCCTGGAAGACGAAGCCGATGCGTCGGCGGCGCAGCTTCGTCAGCTGGGTCTCGTTCATGTCGTTGAGCTGGGTGTCCCCGATGTAGGACTGGCCCGTGGTCGGCTTGTCGAGGCCGGCCGCGCAGTGCAGGAACGTCGACTTACCGGAGCCCGACGGGCCCATCACCGCGGTGAAGGAGCCGCGCTCGATCCCCACGGAGACCCCGTCCAGGGCGCGGACCTCGCGGTCGTTCTTGCCGTACACCTTGGTCACGTCGGCCAGACGAAGGGCGTGCCCCCGGTTGGCCGTGTTGTAGCCGTCGTCGAGGGAAGCGCGGCTCGTCTCGGTCACCATGTTGCGGCCTGTCCTCTCCATAGTGCGATTCCGGGTCTCAGGGGGGGTGATTTTCGAGCGTATACGGCATCGAGCCGAGTGGGGTCCGTAGTTCTGTATTCGATCTACTCCGGGTCCGTCAGGGGCAGTTGACCGGAATGCACGCGGTGGAACGAGGCCGAGACCTGTACCGAACGCCCTCTCGCAGCTCCTATGACACAGCTGGAGCGGCACTCGCCTCGCCCGGGTGGATGACACGGGCGAGGAAGGCACGGGTCCGAGGATGCCGCGGCGCCCCCAGGACCTCATCGGGGCGGCACGCCGCCATCCATGAAGACCACCCGGTCGGCGACCTCGCTGCTGGCAAGGAGCCGCAGCCGGACGTGGGCAGGCGCGGACGCATCGGAAGCGCACGGATCGCAGTGGCGGCCCGATGCCGCGATCTCGAGCGAGCGGTGGGTCGGCCCACCGTGGCGCGGGGCGAAGGGAAAGTCCACATTGATCTTCTTTACCCCTCCCCGAACACTCCTTACTGTTGGCGCATGTTGGACTCGCGGCACGTCCAGACGTTCGCCGAGGTCGTGCGCACCGCCTCCTACGCGGCAGCGGCCCGGAGTCGGGGCTACACGCAGCCGGCCATCAGCCAGCAGATGAAGGCCCTTGAACGAGCCGTCGGAACACCGCTGTTCGTCCGGGTGGGCCGCGGGCTGCAGCTGACGGACGTCGGCGCGTCGCCGACCCGGCCCAGGCGCTGTCCTGAGCCGCGGGGGCGCCGGTCCCGCAGCCGCCCACACCGCCCAACAGCCCCCAAAAGAGAGGGAGAACATGGCATTCCCCATCGCCACTGCGCCTTCGACGCGACTGGACGAGCTCGTCGAGGCGATACGCGACACCGTGCGGCTGGAACGCACCCCGGCCGAGACCGCACACCTGGTTGCGGCTCGGCTCGAGCCGTTCCTGGCCCTGCCCGACCTGGTGCCGCCGCAGTTCCGTGCCGGCGGCCCCGACGGCTATCGCCAGCATGTGGTGCACGCCGAGGACGACGGAAGTTTCTCTCTGGTCGCACTCGTCTGGGAACCCGGGCAGCGCACCCCGATCCACGACCATGTGGCGTGGTGCGTCGCCGGGGTCCACGAAGGTGCCGAGACCGAGGAGCGCTACGAAATGCGCGGCCTCGACGGGCCCGTCCGGCTGGTGCCCGCCGGGCGGACGGTCAACCCGGCCGGTACCGCCGTCGGTTTCGCACCGCCCGGTGACATCCACTCGGTGCGCAACGCCGGTGATTCCACGGTGATTGCCATCCACGTCTACGGCGCCGATATCTCCCGGCTCGGTACCAGCGTGCGCAGGCTGTACCGATACCCGGTAGCGGATGCGGAGGCGTCCGGCGAGTCCTTCGGATGAACCTCATCCGGTAATGCCCCCGACGAGCCGCGTCCGACTGCGCACCCGCCAACCGCGGTTTCGCCGAACCGTGCGCCGTTGACCGGCAGGTTCCGGTCATGTGATCGACCGCTGCCTCGTCAGAGGGTTCGCTCCCTTCATCCGCCCGCCCAGAAGCCGTACCGGCGACCCGAACCACTCACACCCCGGCATACGAGCGCCCCCGGTCCTTGCGTACCTCGTGGTCCATCGCATCCCCCGGGTTGGGGTATGGCAACGGCTACGGGAACTCAAGGACGGACGGGGGCACTTGTACGAGCGGGTTCGGGGCGCGGTCAGCAGCCGCCGCAGTTGTAGTACGTCACGTCCCAGTGGTTGCCCTCGTCCGCGTAGATGTTGCCGGAACCCGACTTGTACTGGGGTGCACCGTCACCGCGCAGCCCTATGTAGGCGAAGACGCCGTGGACGTAGTTGGTGAGGCAGGTGGACTTGCCGAAGTCGAGCTTGTAGCCGTTCCAGTGCGAGTACGTACCACTGGCGTGCCCGGTCTCGGTGCCGCCGGTGATGTTCAGCGCGCAGCCCGTGGCGCTCTTGAGGGTCTGGGCGCCCTGGGCGGTGGCCAGGTTGAGCTGGTCGAACGAGGTGCACGTGGCGATGTTGCGGTTGGAGCAGCCACCGGAGGACGACCAGGTGATTCCGGAAGAGCTGAACCGTGCGGCGGCCTGGGCGTGGGTGAGCTTCGTATCGGCGTGGGCCTGGGTGGCACCGCCTCCGAGGACGCCGACGCCGGGGGCGAAGAGGACGCCGAGGACGAGGGCGAGGGCGGTCAGGACGGGGCGGAGTGTCATACGGGACACCATTGAGGACTCCTCCTGCTCATGACAAATAAGGGCACGGAAATACTGCCCGAGTTCTACGCGCGTCGCCAGAGGCCGAGAGCACGGATGAGCTCCGTTCGCAACATCCGCAGCCCTAATGTTGAACATTGAACTAGATCGCGCTACAGTCAATCTCGTTGAAGGTTAAACAACCACTTCGACCGCCGCTCGATCACGTCCCCCGAGGAGGAGCCATGGCTCTGTTCAACCGCAAGAACAACAACGCCCCGTCCGCCACCACCGCCGTCGCCACCGCCGTGGACCCGGCCCTGGCCGCCCTCACCGGTGACTACACGATCGACCCGGCGCACAGCAGCATCGGCTTCACCGTGCGCCACGCCATGGTCACCAACGTGCGCGGCTCCTTCGGCGAGCACGAGGGCAGCCTGAAGCTCGACGGCCACAACCCCGCGAAGTCCGCCGCCTCGATCGACGTCAAGATCGCCAGCGTCGACACCGGCATCGCCGACCGCGACGGCCACCTGGTCAGCGGCGACTTCTTCGACGCCGAGAAGTTCCCCCTCATGACCTTCCGCTCCACGCACGCCGAGCAGCTCGGCGGCGACAAGTACCGCATCACCGGCGACCTCACCATCAAGGACGTCACGCGTCCCCTCGCCATCGACCTAGAGTTCAACGGCTCCGCCACCGATGTCTACGGCAACGAGCGCGTCGGCTTCGAGGGCAGCGCGGACATCCTGCGCTCCAACTGGGGCCTGACCTGGAACGCGGCGCTGGAGACCGGCGGTGTGATGGTCAGCGACAAGGTCAAGCTCAACTTCGACATCTCCGCGATCAAGGCCGCCGCACCGCAGGCCTGACGCTTCTGGCCGCCTCACGCCCGAACCCGAGCGCGCCCGCCTACCTCCTCCCCCGCCCGGGGCGGAAGGCGGGCGATCGGCGTCGCGGGAAGCCCGCAGTGCCCGCGACCGACACGGCGAACTCGACAAGGTCACCGACGCCGGACCCTCCTCACCCGGTCCAGCCGTTCGTCTCTTCCTCCTCCGATTCGCCGACCGTCTGCTCCGACCAGATCACCTTGCCCGTCTCGGTGTAACGCGTGCCCCAGCGTTCGGCGAACTGGGCGACGAGGAACAGGCCCCGGCCACCCTCGTCCGTCGTCGCCGCGTAGCGCATGTGCGGTGAGGTGTTGCTGGTGTCGGACACCTCGCAGATCAGGTTGCGGTCGTACAGGAGGCGGACCTCGATCGGTCCGGTGGCGTAGCGCACCGCGTTGGTGACCAGCTCGCTCAGGATCAGTTCGGTGGTGAACGCCTCCTCGTCCAGGCCGCGCTCGGTGAGCCACTGGGCGACGTTCTTGCGGACTCCGGCGACGGCCGCCGGGTCGGTGTCCACGTCCCATTGCGCGACCTGTTCGGGGGCGAGTGTGCGGGTGCGGGCCACGAGGAGGACGACGTCGTCGATCGGCTGCCCGCTCACCATCGTGTCGAGCACGTCGTCACAGGTCTCTTCCGGTGTCCGGTCGCGACCGGCGAGGGTGGCGCGCAGCAGGTCCAGGCCGACGTCGATGTCCCGGTCGCGGCGCTCGACCAGACCGTCCGTGTAGAGGACCAGACGGCTCCCTTCGGGTACGTGGAACTCGGCGGCCTCGAAGGGCATGCCGCCGATTCCGAGGGGCAGGCCGGCCGGAACCTCGGGGACTTCCACGGTGCCGTCCGGGAGGACCAGCACGGGCCCGGGATGGCCGGCCCGGGCCACCGAGCAGTTCCCGGAGACCGCGTCGTAGATCGCGTACAGGCAGCCGGCTCCGGCGATTTCGGGGCCACCGCCGGCCGCTTCGTCCTGGTCGATCCGGTTGACCAGTTCGTCGAGATGCCCGAGGAGTTCGTCGGGCGCGAAGTCCAGCGCGGAGAAGTTGTGGATGCTGGTGCGCAGCCGCCCCATGGTGGCGGCGGCGTGCAGTCCGTGTCCGACCACGTCACCGACGACCAGCGCGACTCGGGCGCCGGACAGCGGGATCACGTCGAACCAGTCGCCGCCCACCTCGGCCCGCGCAGGCAGATAGCGGTGGGCGACATCGAGGGCGTTCTGCTCGGGCAGGTCGCGGGGCAGCAGGCTGCGCTGCAGCGTCACGGCCAGTTCGTGCTCACGTGTGTACCGGCGGGCGTTGTCCACGCTGACGGCCGCCCGGGCCACCAGCTCCTCGGCGAAGGACAGGTCGTCCTCGTCGAACGGTTCGAGATTGTCCGCGCGCCAGAAGTTGACCAGGCCCAGGATGACGCCTCGTGCGTGCAGCGGTACGGACAGCACCGAGTGGAATCCGTAGTCGATGATCTTCCCGGCGCGCTCGGGATCCCAGTGCCGCCATCCCAGCTGCGCGATCACCTCGGGCCCCAGCCCCGTCTCGCTGATGTTCACGCGCATGGCCCGGGTCCTGGAGGGAACGAATCCGACCATCTGGCCGCTCGGGTAGAGGGGCTGGTACGGGTCCACGGTGGCGGTCGCGGTGCGGCGCATGTCCAGCGGATCGCTGTTCGGCGTGGCCTCTTCCTCCCCGAAGAGCGCGGTATCGGCGAGGTCGACGGTTGTGACGTCGGCGAATCCGGGGGTCGCCACATCCGCCAGTTCCTGGGCCGTCCGGGCCACGTCGAGGGTGGTGCCGATCCGGGCACCGGCCTCGTAGAGGAGCAGCAGGCGTTCGTGGACCAGTTCGGCTCTGCCCGTGACCTTGCGGAGTTCGGTGGTGTCGCGCAGGGTCGCCACGGTGCCGGGAGGCCCGCCGCGCGCGTCCGTCGGCCGGAGGTTGACGGCCAGCAGGCGGTTGCCGACGCGCAGCACTTCGTCCGTGACGCACCGGCCGGAGGCGAGCAGTTCCGCGGTCTCGGCGCCCAGCCCGAGGTCCGCCACTGCGCGGCCCTCGGCGTCCGGGGGAAGGGCGAGCAGTCTGCGGGCCTCGTCATTGGCCATCATCAGCCGGTGGTCGGCCCCGATGATGAGGACAGCCTCGCGGACCGCGTGCAGCACCGCGTCGTGGTGCTCGTACATCCGGATCATCTCTGCGGGTCCGAGCCCGTGTGTCTGGCGGCGGAGCCGTCTGCTCACCAGCGCCGCGCCGCCCGCGGTGACCGCGGCGGCGGCCACCGCAGCGACGATGCTGAGCGGGATGGACCGCTCGGCCACGCTGTTGACCGTCCGGTCGGTGAGCCCGACGGACACCAGCCCGGCGACCGAACCGTCGGGCCGGGTGACCGGCACCAGTGAAATGGTCGAGGGCCCCATGCTGCCGGAGAAGGTCAGGGTGACGCCCGGGCCTGTCAGCGCGTCCTTGTACGGACCGATGATGTGCTTGCCGATCAGCGTGGGGTCGGGGTGGGTGTAGCGGACGCCCTGGGGGCTGGCCACGACGACGGCATCGACATGTGCCCGCCGGCGGACCTGCTCCGCACGTGGCTGCAGGATCGCGGTGGGGTCCTTGCTGTCCAGCGCGGGCACGATCCCGGGCGAGTGGGCGAATGTCTGGGCCACGCTCATGGTGCGCAGCCGGGCCTCTTTCAGGCTGTCGCTGCGGCCCTGCAGCACCAACGCGACCGTGGCGCCGCCGATGAGCAGGAGGACGAGCGCGAGCACGCAGCAGAACACCTGTCCGGCCACGGTGCGCAGACTGAACTGGGAGAGCAGTTCGCGGCCCAGGGTGCGGTGCGTCATGTCCCGGCCGGGCGGCGCTGGGGTGGCTTGGCCCGAGCGCCCCCCATCGGGCCGATGTGGTCGCCGGGCGGAGCGTCGCAGCCTCGCCCGAAATCGACCGATACCAGACATAGTTTCAGGTCTAGCATGAATCGCACCTGTCCGAGAGATCGCCGGTCACCGGCTCAGAAGCCACCGCCGTCGAAGCCGCCGCCGCCCCCGACGTCGCCGCCGAACCCTCCGCCGTCGAAGCCCGACGAGTCGAAGTCGGAGCCGGAGAAGTCCCCGCCGCTCCAGTCACCGCCGGAGCCGAAGTCGCCGCCGCCGTACTCCTGCGCATATGCCGGGCTCGACAGCATCGAGCCGAGGATCGTGCCGGCCAGCAGGCCGGGAAGCAGACCGCCGCCGAAGTAGCCGCCCGCCCAGGGGCCGTACGCCGGGCCCGCCTCCCAGTACGGGCGGCGCCGGCCGTCGCCCACGTCGACCGTGCGGCTCAGCGGCTCCTCGCCCTCGCGCAGCCGGATCTCGTCCGCCGCGCAGACCGGGACCTCGCGGGCCGCGCCGCCGGAGGGGGACCACCGGAGATCGGCGACCGAGGGGCCGTGACGCGGGTCGAAGAAGCACGGCGGGCGGCGCAAGGGCGGTTCACCGCCCGCGCGGCGGGCCTCCAGGACGGCCAGGGAGAAGCGGCCGTCCTCCAGGGCCTGGGTGACCCCGCGCACGTCGGACGGGTGCTGGGCCCTGGACATGCGGTATTTCGCGCTCTCGTAGGAATCGAGTGCCCGCTCGTAGTCCGCGCGCATGTTGTCGTCCGCGCCCGGCTCGGCGGGATGGAAGTCGAGCCGGTCCAGGGTTTCGCCGTACGCGGTGATGTCCTCGTCCACGACGAGGCGGAGCTTGTCGAGCGCGGCCCGTTCCTCGGCCTCCTTGCGCCTCCGGTTGCGCCGGAAGATCGTGTAGGCCGTGCCGGCGCCCAGCACCAGGATCGCGCCGAACGTGATCAGTCCGACGACGGACGACGATCCGCCGGTCGCAAAGGACCCGCCCCAGGAGGCGGGGGCGCCGCCCCGGGCCTGCTCGACCGCCCGGTCGACGAAGGCGTTCAGCTGGGTCGCGGCGTCGGTGTCCGTGCCGGGTGTCTTCACGGCGGCGGTGAGGTTGTGGACCGCCCGGGTGGACATCACCTGCGGGTCGGCGCCCGCCTTGAACCCGTTGCCGAGACGCACCGCGTAGACGCCGGTGATGCCGGTGTCGGTAGGCAGGGTGGTCAACAGGGTCTGCTCGGGGAACGCCGAGGTGCGCGGCAGCACCGCCACGAACACCGGCTTGTCAGCGTCCTTGATCTTCTTCGTCAGAACGGCCGCCTGCCCCGGCGAGAGCTGGTCGGCGGCTGCCGGGTCGACGTACACAGGGCCCTTTCGCAGCGCCTGCGCGACATCATTGATGGTGGATGCGCCAACCGCTGCGGGTACGGCGGGTGCCATGGCGAGCACAGCCGCCGAGAGAATCAGCAGCAGGCCGGCCAACAAGGTCGGGAACAGCCTGTTCCGCATATATCGAAGCTAACCCAGGCGGGCGGCTTCCGCTGGGCGGCTTCCGCGCCACCACCCACCTGGGCGGGCTCCCGCTTCCACGGGACTACGGGACTGCCTGCTACGGGACTGCGCGGCCCGGTACGGCGCCGGCCCGCGACGAGACCGCGTCCTGGCCCGAGCCCGCCGGACGGGCTTGACAAGCCCGTCCGGCGATTGAAGACAAGTCACGCAAGCCCGCCCGGCGGTTGACGACACGTCGCGCTACTCCGCCGGCTCGATCCCGGCCCGCAGCAACCCGTACGTGTAAGCGTCCTCCAGCGCCTGCCAGGACGCCGCGATGACGTTCTCCGCGACGCCGACCGTCGCCCAGTCGCCGCTGCCGTCGCCCGTGGTGATGAGGACTCGGGTGGTGGACTCGGTGCCGGTGCGGCCTTCGAGGATGCGGACCTTGTAGTCGACCAGTTCCAGCTTGGCGAGCTGCGGGTAGATCCGCTCCAGCGCGACGCGCAGCGCACGGTCGAGTGCGTTGACCGGGCCGTTGCCCTCGGCGGTGGCGACGATGCGCTCGCCCTTGGCCCAGAGCTTCACGGTCGCCTCGTTGGCGTGCGTGCCGTCGGGGCGGTCCTCGACGATGGCGCGCCAGGACTCGGTGCGGAAGTAGCGGCGTACCCGGCCCTCGGCCTCGGCGCGCAGCAGCAGTTCGAAGGAGGCGTCGGCGGCCTCGTACGTGTAGCCCTTGAGCTCGCGCTCCTTGACGCGCTCGACGACCCGGCCGACGAGTTCGCGGTCGCCGCCGAGGTCGATGCCGAGCTCCTTGCCCTTGAGCTCGATGGAGGCGCGGCCCGCCATGTCGGAGACGAGCATCCGCATGGTGTTGCCGACCAGCGCGGGGTCGATGTGCTGGTACAGGTCGGGGTCGACCTTGATCGCAGAGGCGTGCAGTCCGGCCTTGTGGGCGAAGGCGGAAACACCCACATAGGGCTGGTGGGTGGAGGGCGTCAGGTTGACGACCTCGGCGATCGCGTGCGAAACGCGGGTCATGTCGGCGAGCGCGCCCTCGGGGAGGACGGTCTTGTCGTACTTGAGTTCCAAGGCTGCGACGACGGGGAAGAGGTTGGCGTTGCCGACCCGCTCGCCATAGCCGTTGGCGGTGCACTGGACGTGGGTGGCGCCCGCGTCGACGGCGGCGAGGGTGTTCGCGACGGCGCAGCCGGTGTCGTCCTGGGCGTGGATGCCGAGCCGGGCGCCGGTGTCGGCGAGAACGGTGGAGACGACGGCGTGGACCTGGGCCGGGAGCATCCCGCCGTTGGTGTCGCAGAGGATGACGACATCGGCGCCGGCCTCGGAGGCGGCGCGGACGACGGCCTTGGCGTAATCGGGGTTGGCGCGGTAGCCGTCGAAGAAGTGCTCGCAGTCCACGAAGACCCGGCGGCCCTGCTCACGGAGGAAGGAGACCGTGTCGCGGACCATCTCGAGGTTCTCTTCGAGGGTGGTGCGCAGGGCGAGTTCCACATGGCGGTCGTGGGACTTGGCGACCAGCGTGATCACCGGGGCGCCGGACTCCAGCAGCGCCTTGACCTGGGGGTCCTCGGCGGCCTTGCCACCTGCCCTGCGGGTCGCGCCGAAGGCGACCAGCTCGGCGTTCTTGAACTCGATCTCCTGCTGGGCGCGGGCGAAGAACTCGGTGTCGCGGGGGTTGGCGCCGGGCCAGCCGCCCTCGATGAAGCCCACGCCGAAGTCGTCCAGGTGCCGGGCAATGGTCAGCTTGTCCGCGACCGTCAGGTTGATGCCTTCACGCTGTGCGCCGTCGCGCAGTGTGGTGTCGAAGACATGGAAGCTGTCGTCGGTGGGCTTGGCCTTGGTGGTCATGCTGGTCTGACTCCTGTCGGATGAGTGGATCCGGATGATTAGGCTCCACTTGCCCCCATCATCCCGCGCGCCTCACCCCGGCCGAGGTGCGGGCCGGAAAACGAAAAAACCCCTCGCGGGTGCGAGAGGTCTGCGCGCGGGTCTGGGGCACGGTGGCCGTGCCGCACATGGTGGTACGGGACGGTCACTGCGGACCGGCGCGCCTGTTGCCAATAATCATGACGAACGAGGGCACGGAGGCAGTCTTGCACAGGGCGCCTCCGTGCCGTGGCCCGTCTCAGGATGCGGGCGTGACGCTCGTCGCTCCGGACGACTCCGTCTGCCCGGCCTTCCGGTCGGCCGCACCGACCCTGCCCAGGTCGATGTCCCGCGTCTCGCGCATGGTCAGGTAGACGACCAGGGAGACTGCGGCGCAGCCCGCCACGTACCAGTAGAAGCCGGACTCGACGCCCGCCTTCTTGAACCAGAGCGCCACGTATTCCGCGGTGCCGCCGAAGAGCGCGTTGGCGATGGCGTACGGGAGTGCGACGCCCAGGGCGCGGATGCCGGTCGGGAAGAGCTCGGCCTTCACACAGGCGTTGATCGACGTGTACCCGGTGACGACGACCAGGGCGAGGAGCGCCAGGCCGAACGCGGGCCAGAAGGTGCCCGCGTGCTTGAGCATCGTCATGATCGGCACGGTCAGGAAGGTGGAGCCGAGGGCGAAGGTGATCAGCAGCGGGCGGCGGCCGATCCGGTCGGAGAGGAGTCCGGCCAGCGGCTGGATGCACATGAAGACGAACAGGGCGCAGAAGCTGACGAGCGAGGCGGTGGACTTCTCCATGCCGGCGCTCTTGGAGAGGAACTTGGTGAGATAGGTCGTGTACGTGTAGTACGCGACGGTCCCGCCCATGGTCAGCGCCATCACCAGGAACGCCTCGCGCTTGTGCCGCCACAGCGCCTTCAGCGTGCCGCGGTCCTCCTGCTCGGCGGCGCCGGACTCCGCGTACACCTCGGTCTCCAGCATCGACCGGCGCAGATAGAAGACGATCGCGGCACCGAGCGCACCGACGATGAACGGGATGCGCCAGCCCCAGCTGTGCAGGGCCGCATCGGACATGTTGCGCTGCAGGACGATCTGGAGGCCGAGGCCGATGAGCTGTCCCGCGGTCATGGACACGTACTGGAAGCTGGAGGCGAAGCCGCGCCGGTGGGGCGCGGACGCCTCGGTCAGATAGGTGGCGCTGGCGGCGTACTCGCCCCCGACGCTGAGGCCCTGGAGCAGCCGGGCCACCAGCAGGACGGCGACACCGCCGTATCCCGCGACGTCGTACGTCGGCGCGATGGCGATGAGGACCGCGGAGGCCGACATGAGGGTGACGGTGAGGGTGAGCGCGGCCTTGCGTCCTTTGCGGTCACCGATCCGGCCGAGCATCCAGCCACCGACCGGTCTCATGAAGAAGCCGACGGCGAAGATGCCCATGGTGTTCATGAGGTTGGCGGTCTCATTGCCTTCGGGGAAGAACGAATCCGCGAAGTAGACCGCGAAGGTCGCGTACACGAACCAGTCGAACCACTCGACCATGTTGCCGGCGGAGCCGACCCAGATTTTCTTCCACTGCTCTCGTCCCATGGTCCGTCACCGTGCCCGAACAGCCGGGAACGCAACAAGGCCGCAACGGGCAACGATCACGCGTACTTACGTGCGTTTGGTTCACGGCAGCCCGGGTTACTCCGGGGCGGTGAGCGAATCGTCGATGAACTCCCGGACCTGGGTGATGACTTGGGAGCGGCTGGTGCCGGGGATACCAACGGCGACATGGACGCTGAATCCGTCGAGCAGTGCGCGCAGCCGGGTCGCGAACCGTTCGGCGTCGACGGTACGGAACTCCCCGCGCGAGGCGCCCTCCGCCAGCAGCGCCACCAGGTCGCGGTGCCAGGCGCCCTCGATCGCGGCCTGCCGGGCGCGTGCGTCGTCGTCGGCGTTCTGTGAACGGTTCCAGACCTCCAGCCAGAGCGTCCAGTGCGGATCGCGGTGGCCGTCGGGGAGGTACAGATCGATGTACGCGTCGAGCCGTTCACGGACCGTCGCCCGCCCGGACAGCAGGGTGCGCCGCTGTGCGCCGAGCCGGCCCTCGCTCCACTCCAGGGTCTGGAGCAGCAGCTCGTCCTTGGTGCGGAAGTAGTAGAGGAGGTGTCCGCTGCTCATGCCGACCTCACGGCCGAGCCCGGCCATGGTGAGGCCGTCGAGACCCCGTTCGGCGATGGTGGCCATGGCGGCGGCCAGCAGTTCCTCGCGGGGCGGGGCGGTGTTGCGACGGCGTGGAGCGGGGGGCACGGTTCAGACCTTCGGCTGCTGCTGCGTGATGCAGTGGATGCCTCCACCGCCTGCAAAGATCGTACGGGCGTCGACGAGGGTCACCGTACGGTCGGGGAACAGCTCACCGAAGATCGCCGCCGCTTCCTTGTCGCGCGGGTCGTCGAAGGCGCAGAGGACCACGCCGTCGTTGCAGAGGTAATGGTTGATGTAGGAGTAGTCGACCCACTCCCCGTCGGCCTTCAGCACGGTGGGCGCGGGGACCTCCACGACGTTCAGGGAGCGGCCCCTGGCGTCGGTGGCGGCACGCAGGATGCGGACGGTCTCACGGGTGATCTCGTGATCGGGGTGGGCCGGGTCCGGCTGGACATGGGCGACGACGGTGCCGGGGCGGGCGAAGGCGGCGACGATGTCGACATGACCGAGGGTGCCGTACGTGCCGTAGTCACCTGCCAGTCCGCGAGGCAGCCAGATCGCCTTCTCGGTGCCGAGCCTGGCGTGGATCTCGGCCTCGACCTGCTCGCGGGTCCGGCCGGGGTTGCGTTCCTTGCCGAGCTGGACGGTCTCGGTGAGCAGGACGGTGCCCTCGCCGTCGACGTGGATGGCGCCGCCCTCGTTGACGAGCGTGGAGCTGTGGACGGGGACGGCCGCGAGTTCGGCGACGAAGCGGGCGATGTGCTGGTCGTGCTCCCAACGGGCCCAGTCCTGGGCACCCCAGCCGTTGAACGTCCAGTCCACGGCGGCCAGTTGCTGCCCGTCGGTGACGAAGGTGGGCCCGATGTCGCGCATCCAGGCGTCGTCGAGCGGGCGGACGGCCAGCTCGATGTCCGGGCCCAGAAGTGCGCGGGCGCTGTCCTCCTGACCGGGGCCGACGACCATCGTGACGGGTTCGAAGCGGCGGACGGCGCGGGCGACGGTGGCCCAGGCGCTGCGGGCCTCGTCCAGTTCGGCGTCGGTGTCGAATGTGGGGTTGGGGCCCGGCCAGGCCATCCAGGTGCGTTCGTGCAAGGCCCACTCGGGCGGCATGCGGAAGGTCATGAGCTGTCCTAAAAGAAGTGTCAGAGGAAGTAGAGGCGGTTGAGGGAGACGGAGTCGGCGGGCTCGGAGCGCAGCGGATCGCCGTCCAGGGTGACCAGACCGCTGCGGGCGTCCACCGCGACTTCTCCGGTACGGGAGTTGTGAACGAGGTCGCCGGGGCCGATGCCGCGGGTGCCGCGCACTCCGACACGGCGCCGGCGCGTGGGCATCAGGTCCGCGCCGAGCTGGGTCGCGGCCTGCGAGACGAAGGCCACGGAGAGGTCGGCCGCGGTGGCTCCGTACGCTCCGAACTGCGGTCCGAGGACCAGGGGTTCGCAGGTGTCGGTGGCGGCGTTCGGGTCGCCCGTGACCCCGTACGCCGGGAAGCCGGACTTCAGCACGAGCTGCGGCTTCGCACCGAAGAACTCGGGCCGCCACAACACGATGTCGGCGAGTTTCCCGGTCTCGATGGAGCCGATCTCGTGCGCGAGACCATGGGCGATGGCGGGGTTGATGGTGAGCTTGGCGATGTAGCGCAGCACCCGGGCGTTGTCGTCCGCCGGGCCGTCGCCGTCCATCGGGCCGAGCTCGGCCTTCATCTTCCCGGCCATCGCGAAGGTGCGGCGTACCGTCTCACCGGCGCGTCCCATGCCCTGTGCGTCGGAGGACGTGATGCCGATGGCGCCCAGGTCGTGCAGGACGTCCTCGGCGCCCATCGTTTTGGCGCGGATGCGGTCGCGGGCCATGGCCGCGTCGCCCGGCAGGTCCGTCTTGAGGTCGTGTACGGAGACGATCATCCCGTAGTGCTCGGCGACGGCGTCCCGGCCGAAGGGCAGCGTCGGGTTGGTGGACGAGCCAATGACGTTCTCGACGCCCGCCATCTTGAGAACGTTGGGGACGTGTCCGCCGCCGCAGCCCTCGATGTGGAAGGCGTGGATCGTGCGGCCTTCGAGGACGCGCAGGGTGTCCTCGACGGACAGGCACTCGTTCAGCCCGTCGCTGTGCAGGGCGACCTGGACGTCGTACTCCTCGGCGACCCGCAGTGCGGTGTCCAGGGCGCGGGTGTGGGCGCCCATGTCCTCGTGGACCTTGAAGCCGCAGGCCCCGCCCTCGGCAAGGGCCTCGACCAGCGGCGCCTGGTGGGAGGACGAACCGCGGCCCAGGAAGCCGATGTTGACCGGCCAGGCGTCGAACGCGTTGAAGGCGTGGCGCAGGGCCCAGGGCGAGTTGACGCCGACGCCCCAGACCGGGCCGAACTCCTGGCCGATGATCGTGGTGACGCCGGAGGCGAGCGATGCCTCCATGATCCGCGGCGAGAGCAGATGGACGTGGGTGTCCACAGCGCCCGCCGTCGCGATCATTCCCTCGCCGGAGACGATGGTGGTCCCGGTGCCGACGACGACGTCGACGCCGTCGAGCGTGTCCGGGTTTCCGGCCCGCCCGATCGCCGCGATCCGGCCCTCGCGGATACCGATCGACACCTTGCGGATGCCCTGCACGGCATCGATGACCAGCACGTTGCTGATGACGACATCGCAGGTGTCCCGGACGGCGGCGGCCTTGAGGTGCAGCCCGTCGCGGGCGGTCTTGCCGAATCCGGCGAGGAACTCCTCGCCGTACCGCTGTGCGTCGGACTCGACGCGGACGGTCAGCCCGGAGTCACCGAGCCTGACCCGGTCGCCGGCGCGTGGACCGTGCACGGAGGCGTACTCGTGACGATCGATGCTCATCGTTCGGCTCCCAGATATCCGCAGGCCACCGCTCGCCGCAGGGCCTCTTCGCGTGCGCCGGGGGCGTCGAGCGGTCCGTCGACCAGTCCGGCGAAACCGATGGCGATCCGGTCTCCGCCGATGGGTACCAGCCCCACCTCGACCGACTCCCCGGGCCCGAAGCGGACGGAGGACCCGGCGGGGACGCAGAGCCGCATCCCGTACGCCGCCGCCCGGTCGAAGTCGAGCCGCGGGTTGGCCTCGAAGAAGTGGAAGTGCGACGTCACGGAGACCGGCACGGTCGCGGTGTTATGAACCGTCAGCCGCGCCGCCGGTTCCGGCTCGGGTGTGGCGGGACCGGGGACGACGGCCCCGGGCGCGTCGTCGCCGAGCCCGTCGCCCAGCGGCCGGGAGACCACGGCGAGCCGCGAGCCGTCGTCGAAGACGGCCTCCACATGGACCTCGGTGACGACGTCGGCGACCCCCGGCAGGACATCGCCGGGCCCGAGCACGGACCGCCCCGCCTCGATGGCCTCCGCGAGCCTGCGCCCGTCGCGGGCCGCCTCGCAGACCGTGTCCGCGATCAGAGCGGTCGCTTCGGGAACATTCAGCTTCAGCCCTCGGGCGCGGCGGGCCCGGGCCAGCTCGGCGGCGCCGAACAGCAGCAGCCGGTCACGCTCCGTCGGGGTCAGTCGCACGTCTCCACACCTCCCAGTTAGAGCGTCACTCTAACCGGAGGGAAGCGGGAAACGGAAAGGGCTGCTTCGTTTGTTTGAGTGGCACTCCACATCGTGTCGCCGCTCAGTGCGGTGGCCGGAGAGGTTTACCCGGCAGCTCGCGGCGTCCGGTGCGGTGCACCGCACGGCGGAGATTCGCCCTCGTACCGGACGCACTCGGGTGATGCGGCAACGCAGCGAGCTGCCGTGCCGGACGCCCCGAGCCGCTGAACCGTTCCGGCCGCAGCGTTCAGTCGCGGCGAATCAGCTCCGGATCGATGCGGCGCCCGATCAGCGGCAGGGTGCCCACCGCCGCCAGTACGAGAACGCCGACCGTGGCGGCAACCAGCAGGGGGACCCCCTCGCCGTCCCAGAAGACCTGGCCGCCGCCGGTGATCAGGTATGCGGACTCGGCGGCCTTCCCGGCCGCCAGCGCGAGGACGAGGCCGATGGCGAGCGGCAGGACGACTTGCGTGCACTGGACGAGCCGCAGGGTGCGCCGACGGGTACCGAGGAGGGAGAGAGCGGTGACCTGGGGGCGACGTTCCACGGCCCGGTCGGTGACGGACACGAGGAAGGCCGCGACACCGATGACCAGCCCCATCACCATGCCCAGCGCGAGCAACGTCTCGATGACGGTGATCTGCTGGAGGCCGTCGATGTTGATCCCGGCCGGGTCGACGTCGGCCGTCGGCACGATGGCACCGATGCGATCGAGGACAGCGCGAACGCTTGCCGGATCGGAGGCGCCGGCGAGGACGAGTCGTGCGGAGTCGGGAGTGGCGTGCGCCGGGAGTGCGGAGGGAGGCACCAGGAGCCCGGGGCTCGGCACATCGGTGACGTCGTAGCCGTCGAACACCACGGTGGTACGCGGCACTTCGACCTTGTACGAGGTGCGGCGCCCGCTCGTCCTCATACCATAGACCGATGTGGCGAGCGGCTGATCCGACACATCCGGGTCGCTCAGCCGGAGCACCTTGCCGTCCACGCAGCCCTCGGCGTGCCGCACCAGCTTCGCGAACTGCGCGCAGGTTGCGACCAAGGCCGTGGCCTGCGCGCCGGAGCCGGAATCGGAACCGGGGTCTGTCAGCGGCTCCATGACGACGGCGTGCGTGCGCACCCCAGGGACCTCACGCAGCCGCCGCTGCTGGTCCGCGGTGAGCTGTGACAGCGCCAGGCTGTACTCCTGCGAGGGCGAGTCGTTGTGGGTGATCTGGCGTTCCTCGACCAGGACGCCCTGCGCGAGCGAGGCGGAGAAGACCAGCAGCACAAGGCCGGTGACCACACGCATGGCGCTGCCGGGCTCGATCTCGTTGCGCCGCATGGCCAGGTTGAGGGTGAGGTTGCCCGAGCGGGCGAGCCGTCTGGCCAGGGCGTACGAGAGCAGCGGCATCGCCGTCACGAGCCCGAGCCCGGTGAGCAGCACGCCCGCGGGAACCAGGAGCGAGTTCATGCCCGTGCTCTGCGCCGGATGGTCGGTGAAACCGGTCGCGCAGTAGCCGGCGACGATGCCGAGCCCGGTGACGAGCAGGAGCACGCCCCAGTAGCGGGGCGCGCGCGGCGCCGCGGTGCGCCGGGCGCCGAGCGGGTTGGCGGCCGCCGCGCGGGCACTGGCACGGCCGACGAACCAGGCGAGGGCGGGGCAGCCGAGCAGGCAGACGGCGAGGGTGGCAGCGGACAGTGCCCCGTCGTCCGGATACCACTTCAGGCCGGGCAGTCCGGTCCTGGCCATGATCTGGTTGAGCACCCAGAACTCGGCGAGCCCGAGCACCGCGCCGAGCAGCGCCGCGACAACCGTCTCGGCTGCGTTGACTCGCTGGGTGCCCTTGGCGCTGAGGCCCAGCAGCCGCAGGGCCGCGAGACGCCGGTTGCGGCTGGCGGCCGAGAGCTTGGCGCAGACGGAGAGGAAGACGGCGAGAGGCAACAGGACGAGCGCGGCGAGCGTGAACCGCAGGATGTCGAGGGTCGACGACTCCACGGCCGTAGTGGGCGGATGCTCGGATCCGAAGCTCTTCAACGCCCGTGCGTCATCGCCGAGTTGATTTCTGCTCATGCCGATGTAGGCGTACAGCTCGTTGGGGTCGGTGAGGCCGGTGGGTTCGATCAGCCCCTTCTCCCGGCCGGGCAGCAGCCCCTTCAGGGCGGGCTCGCGGCGCAACTGGTCGCGGAGCGCGGGAGAGACGTACACCTCGCCGGGGCCGGGGAGTTCACTCAGCCCCGGGGGCGGCTGGGGGGTGGCGTCGGTGCCGCGTGCGAGGAACACCCGGTTGAACGGCTTGGAGCCGAACGGGTCGGAGCGCTGCAGTACAAGGGTGGGCTCCCCCGCCATCTTCCCGACGAAGACCTGGGGCTCCCGGTCCGCGGATCTGCCGTCATGGGCGTCGAGGATCGCCGGGATCGTGAGGACGAGGGCGAGGCAGCACACCCCGAGCGAGCCGCCCAGGGTCATCAGTACAAAGCGTGCGCGGCTGCCCCGCCCGGAGCCGAACAGCAGACGCAGGCCGAGCAGGAACTCCCTCATGACGCCCGGCCCTTCGGGTCGAGCACACCGTCGGCCATCGTGTAGTGCCGGTCGGCCCGGTCGGCGACCTTCGGGTCATGGGTGACCATGAGCACCGCTGTGCCCTGCGAGCGGGCCAGATCCAGGAACTCCTGAAGGACGGTGGTGGCGTTGGCGCTGTCCAGCGAGCCGGTCGGTTCGTCGGCGAAGACCACAGCGGGGCGGTGCACGAGCGCCCGCGCGACGGCCACGCGCTGACTCTGACCGCCGGACACCTGCGAGGGACGACGCTCGCGCAGATCGGCCACACCGAGACGGTCGAGCACCTCGGCGGCCGCTTCGAGCGCGGGGCGCTTGCGCTGCCCCGCGAGGCGCAACGGCAGGGCGGTGTTCTCCTCGATGGTCAGCTCAGGGATCAGTTCGCCGTACTGGAACACGAAACCGAAGCGCTCACGGCGCAGCGCGCTGATCTCCTCGTCGTCGAGTTCACCGTACGCGCGCCCCTCGAACCGCACCTGCCCGCGCACGGCCGGCAGCACTCCGGCGAGGCAGTACAGCAGTGACGACTTGCCGGATCCGCTGGCGCCCGTGACAGCCACGATCTCGCCGCGGGACAGGGTCAGATGGGCATCGCGGACGGCGGGCGTAGAACCGTAGGAGAGGTCGACTCCCGTGGCACTGAGGACTTCTGACGTACTGATCGCTTCCCCCAAGAGGCGAAAGGCCCGGGCGGAGACCCGGGCCGATGGTGTGCGCAGTGGTTGGCTAGCGCTTGTAGTGCTTGGTCTCCGAGCAGTTGTCGGGGCGGAACGAGCCTCGGTCACGGCAGGCACGTATCCAGGCGTCTTTGGTGTACCGCGCAGCACCGTCCCACGTGAGGTAGTCCTTGTGGACGGTCTTCTTCTGCTTGCCGTTGTAGCGGTTCCAGCTGTAGCCCTCGACCTTGACCTGGACGTAGACGTTGTGGCCGTCACCCGCAGAGTCGTCCTGGAGGTCCCCCTTCCAGTGGAAGGCGCCATGCTTGGGGCCCGGGGCTTCGAACACGTAGGAGCCGTTCTTGAACTTGACGCCGGAGCTCTTCAGGGTCGGGATCTTGCGCCAGGAGGCTGCCGCCCCCACATCCCCGTTCGTCGCGTTCGCTTGAGCAAGCGCAACCCCCGCGCCGGTCAGGAAAAGTCCGGCAGTGAGCACGCCGACAGCCAGGTTTCGATTCACCGTTTTCTCCCCGTTCACTGATGGATCAGTCCGTGTTGATCACGGATTCGGACCCTAACATGGCTACGTAGCCTGCTGGTTGGATTTTCCGCACACCTGACCGAGAAGATCTCGGCGCGGCGCACCCCCTACATACCGGGTCAGGGTCGGCTCGGACATGACACTCCTTGGTTACGTGGCCTTCGCAAAGACACAAAGGCTTGAGACGTACAGAGCGACATGCATCGCGCACCTCGTCGCCGCCGCAGCACGACGAAGGCCACGCCTGGCAGGAACCGGGCGCGGCCTTCGTCGTGTGCGGTCGCAGTGCTAGCCGAGCGGGTGCATCCAGCCGTGGGTGTCCTCGGCGACGCCGCGCTGGATGTCCAGCAGGCGCTCGCGCAGCTTCATCGTGACCTCGCCGGGCGCGCCCTCGCCCTGGGTCCACTCGCCGCCCGCGGACTTGACGGTGCCGACGGGGGTGATGACGGCGGCGGTGCCGCAGGCGAAGACCTCGGTGAGGGTGCCGTTCGCGGTGTCGGCGCGCCACTGGTCGATGGAGACGCGGCCCTCCTCGGACTCGTAGCCGAGGTCGCGGGCGACCTTGAGCAGCGAGTCACGGGTGACACCGGCGAGCAGGGAGCCGGTCAGGGCCGGGGTGATGATCTTGTTCCCGTACACGAAGTACAGGTTCATGCCGCCGAGTTCCTCGACCCACTTGTGCTCCACGGCGTCGAGGTAGGCGACCTGGTCGCAGCCCTTCGCCGCGGCCTCCGCCTGGGCGAGGAGGGACGCGGCGTAGTTGCCGCCGGTCTTGGCGTCGCCCATGCCGCCGGGGACGGCGCGGACGTGGTCCTCGGAGAGCCAGATGGAGACCGGCTTGACGCCACCGGGGAAGTAGGCGCCGGCGGGCGAGGCGATGACGACGAAGAGGTACTCGTTGGCGGGCTTCACGCCGAGGCCGACCTCGGTCGCGATCATGAAGGGGCGCAGATAGAGCGACTCCTCGCCGCCGTGCGCCGGAACCCATGCCTTGTCCTGCTGGACCAGCACGTCGCACGCCTCGATGAACGTCTCGACGGGCAGTTCCGGCATGGCGAGCCGGTGCGCCGAGGCCTGAAAACGCTTGGCGTTCGCCTCGGGGCGGAACGTGGCGACGCTGCCGTCGGGCCGGCGGTAGGCCTTGAGGCCCTCGAAGATCTCCTGCGCGTAGTGCAGGACCGTGGTCGCGGGGTCGAGGGAGAGCGGGCCGTAGGGGACGAGCTGGCCGTCGTGCCAGCCGCGGCCCTCGGTCCACCGGATCGTCACCATGTGATCGGTGAAGTAGCGGCCGAATCCGGGCTTGACCAGGATCGCCTCGCGCTCCGCGTCGGACAGCGGGTTCGAGGAGGGCTTGAGCTCGATCGTGGGCGTCGTCATGTGTGCGTGTCCTTCACCGGTTGTGTGTGTTGGACCGCGCTCACGCCGCTCCTGTCAGACAGGCGCTAGGACGTCCGAGCTTCACCGCGAGCCACGGCCCCGTTCGATTATCGCTCCCGGGCGGCCGTGCACGAAATGACGCGAATGCGGTCCAGTGGTCGATGGTGGCACCCTGGACCGCATAGGAGAAGCCGCCGGGTGCGGTTGCGACCCGGCGGCTTCGAAATGGAGTCGTCGGGTCAGCTCGCTACGCGTACCGCGAGCGCGTCGCCGATCTGGTCGGTCGTACGAGTCGTCGCACCTCCCCCAGAGCCTGAAGGGCCTGGGAGGTGCCCCCCTCGCTCCGCGAGGTCGGCGGAGACGGCGTCCTCGATGCGCGCGGCCTCGGCCTCGTAGCCGAGGTGACGCAGCAGAAGGGCGACGGAGAGAACCGTGGCGGTCGGGTCGGCCTTGCCCTGGCCCGCGATGTCGGGGGCGGAGCCGTGGACCGGCTCGAACATCGAGGGGAACTCGCCGCTCGGGTTGATGTTGCCCGAGGCCGCGACGCCGATGCCGCCGGAGACGGCCGCGGCGAGGTCGGTGATGATGTCGCCGAAGAGGTTGTCGGTGACGATCACGTCGAAGCGCTCGGGCTGTGTGACGAGGAAGATCGTCGCCGCGTCCACGTGCAGATAGTCGGTGGTGACGTCCGGGAACTCGGCCGCGACCTTGTTGAAGATGCTGGTCCACAAGTGCCCGGCGTGGACCAGCACGTTGTTCTTGTGAACCAGCGTCAGCTTCTTGCGCGGGCGCGCCTGGGCGCGGGCGAAGGCGTCACGGACCACGCGCTCGACGCCGAAGGCGGTGTTGACCGAGACCTCGGTGGCGACCTCGTGCGGGGTGCCGGTGCGGATCGAGCCGCCATTGCCGGTGTACGGGCCCTCGGTGCCCTCGCGGACCACGACGAAGTCGATCTCCGGCTGGCCCTTGAGCGGGGTCGCGACACCCGGGAGGAGCTTCGACGGCCGCAGGTTCACGTGGTGGTCGAAGAGGAAGCGGAGCTTCAGCAGGAAGCCGCGCTCCAGGACGCCGGACGGAACCGAGGGGTCACCGATCGCGCCGAGCAGGATCGCGTCGTGCTGCTTGAGCGCCTGGACATCCGCGTCGGTGAGGGTCTCACCGGTCGCGTGGTAGCGCTTGGCGCCGAAGTCGAATTCCTTGGTCTCCAGCTTCACATCCTGCGGGAGAACAGCATTGAGGACCTTGAGGCCCTGAGCCACGACCTCCTGGCCGATACCGTCACCAGGGATCACTGCGAGATTGATGCTGCGAGACATGCCCGCACCTTACTCCCCGTCCCACCCCGTGACACGTCACGTCCATCATACGGACACATGCCGCGCCGACTGTCCCGACCTCGCGCCACACCTCCACCCAGGTGGACGGTTCGCCGGTGGCGCCGTTCGGCCGGCACCTGGCATACGGAGCCGAACCGACGACGCAGATGGCGGTCTCCTGGCAGGTCCCGTTCACAAGGTGCCGATCGGCGAGCGCACCGACCCGACGCGGGACGGCATCGTGTACGTCACAGCGGGCGGTGCCGGCAAGGCGCTGTACGACTTCCCGGCACCGGACAGCTATGAGGGACACGTCAAGGACCAGGACAGCGTGGACACGTACCACGTGGTCAAGGGCGGCGGAAAGGCGACCGGGACCGTGGAGTGGTCGCGGGTGCGCTACACCGGCTTCTCGTTCCTGGCGGTGGAGGTGCAGCCCGGGCGGCACGCCCGGATGAAGGTCACCGCACTCGCCGAGTCGGGCGAGCGCATCGACCATTTCGAGATCAGCCGCGGCTGAACGCGAAAGCCTGCTGGGTGACACTCCCCGGGCCGGTCGCGATGACTGGCCCCGGGGGTCGCTCTCAGTGGCCCGTGGAGCCGCCGTTGTCCCTGCGGTCGAGGGCCCGCTGCAGGGCGGCGGCGGCATTCTGGCGCTCCGACGCGGTCGGGCGGTGGGTGTGACGGACTCGGCGGACAGTCGTCTCGGCCATGGTGGATCGACTCCTTGAGATCGCGAGGATTTCGAGATCGAAAAATCGTGAACGTGATTTCGAGATCAGGATTTCGAGGCGCCGGAAGGGGCGGGGAGCGGGTGCCGCAGGGGTTGCCTGCACAGGGCGCGCGCTCACGACCGCCAGTCGCTGGATCTAGCGAGACGCTCGGCTTCTACAAAGCTAGGACAGCTTGGCCGCTCTGTCTCCACAATTACTCGGACTTCCTACTATCTGAGACGGGGGTTTACGGCCGCCCGCGCCCAGTTCCCGGGTCGGGGCCCGGACAGCACGCGATTGTCCCTGCTCAGGGGTGGTGACGTAGCCGACCGAACGCGTCAGCTGCTCCGGCCCGAGAGCAGTGACCTGAACCGTGTCAGGTGCTCCTTCGAGTGACAGCCCGGGCCTGATCACCATGCCGAGACCACGGGACACCATCGAGAGCACCGCTCCGTCGTCCTCGGCCTCGGCCGTCGGCCGCTCGGATCCACTCCTGTGCGGGCCCACCAGTCGCGGATGTACCGCTCAGAGCACGTCCCCGTCCCGCCAGTCGAAGATCAGGGTCCCGGACACCCGGGGCAGCGCGCGGCCGGCCCCACCGCGGACATAGGTGCTGCCCTCCTCGTCCGGCAGCATCTCCACCCCGTGCCTTCCCTGCACGGCGATCCGTCCCGGCCACACCTTCCAGCCACGCCCCACGTACAGCGCCGCCCCGGCAGCCGACGCGGACAGGGCCCCGAAGACGTACGCCCCGTCGACGACCTGTTCCAGCGCGGCCATCACCCGCCCGCCGAGCCCCTCCCTGCGCCGGTCGGCGCGGACGGCCACGGCCTCCACGTAGCCGACCCGGTACGAGCGGTCCTCGTGGATCACCCGGCGCTGGACGACGCTGCCGTGCGCGAGGAGCCCGCTGTCGTCCCGTGCGAGGGCGTGGTCCCAGTCCTCGGCACTGAACTCCCCCTCGAAGGCGGTGTCCAGGAGGACGCGGATCTCGTCGAGGGCGGCGGGGGTCAGCCGGTGGGTGTGAGTGGTGCGCAGGATCGGGGCGATCGGCTCGGTCATGCGCTCCATCCTCCCGGACACCACGGCCGCCGGGGCCGGCCCCGCACCCCACACCCCCCCCCACCCCCGCGCCCCCCCGCCGTCGGCCCCCCCAACCCCCCCCCCGCAGCCGCCCTTGCGAACAACACACCTCAGAAAAACCATCACC
>NZ_JBEOVN010000066.1:0-33592 GCF_040295565.1 Streptomyces sp. NPDC002785
CGCCGGTGAAGACGCCGACCGGCTTCTCCCGCAGCCGAACCGGGTCGACACCCGCCCGCTCCAACGCCTCCCACGACGCCTCCAGCATCAACCGCTGCTGCGGATCCATCGCCAACGCCTCACGTGGCGAAATACCGAAGAAGGATGCGTCAAACCCCGCCGCGTCATCCAGGAACCCGCCCTCACGCGCGTAACTCGTGCCGGCGTGATCCGGATCCTCGTCGAACAGAGACCCCAGGTCCCAGCCCCGGTCGTCCGGGAACCCGCCGATGACATCCACCTCATCGGCGACCAGCCGCCACAACCCCTCCGGCGACGACACCCCACCGGGGAAACGGCATGCCACGCCCACGATCGCCACCGGCTCGTCGGGCACGAACATCGGCGCCGGTACCGGCTCGGCGGTCTCCTCACCGGCTCCGAAGAGTCCGCGGTGCAGTCGGTGGGCGAGGGCTTGCGGCGTGGGGTGGTCGAAGGCGGAGGTGGGCGGCAGGCGCAGCCCGGTCGCCTCGCTGAGCCGGTTGCGCAGCTCGACGGCGTTGGCGGAGGTGAGTCCGAGGTCCTTGAAGGCGCGGCCGGACGGGACGGACTGGGCGCCCGGAAGGGCGAGGAGGTCGGCGACGTGTTCCAGGACCAGGTCCACGAGCCGCCGCTTCCGGTCGCCCTCGGCGAAGTCCTGCCACTGGACGGAGCGGGGGCTTCGAGCAGCGGCCAGTGCCCCGGCACCCCGCTCGGCTTCCGGCTGCGTGACAACGAGGTGCGGGAGACCGACCGTGAGGGCCGCGTCGAAGGCGGCGAGGTCGTCCTGGGGCCTCCACCCCAGGGACAGCGCGGGAATGTCCTGCTCGGCGTGCAACTGCCGGGCGTATGCGTCGAGATACGCGGCCTGGGCAGCCGTACGGCCGTCGCCTCGGTCACCCGTGACACCGATGGCGGACGAGCACAGGACGAAGGCGGACAGGTCGGCGTCGCGGGTGAGCCGGTGAAGGTTGCGCAGACCGGCGGTCGTGGCGGCGAGTGTGCCCGCGAGCGCGGTGGCGTACACGATGGCCCGTACCGGTCCCTCGGCCTCCGCGAGGGCCTCGGCCAGTTCGTCCTCGGCCGCGAGGTCGCACTCGACGAGCCGGACCTCGGCGCCCGCCGCGACGAGACGGTCGCATGTCCCGGTCGCCGCCGTGCCCGTGCCGGGCCGGGCGATGAGCAGCAATCGCCGGGCGCCGTGGGCGCCGACCAGGTGGTGGGCGAGGGCGGCACCGCGCGAGGTGTCCGCGCCGGTGAGGACCACGGTTCCGGAGCCGTCGAACGTCCCTCGCGCGTCGCGTCCGCTGTCCATCGCGACCCGGACCAGACGCGGCAGCAGGATGACGCCGGCGCGTAACGCGAACTCCGGCTCGCCGGATGCCACGGCGCTCGGCAGAGCCGGGAGCGACGTCTCGTCGTCGCGGTCGAGGTCGGCGAGGGTGACGCGACCGGGGTGCCCGAGCCGCGCGGACCGCACGAGGCCCCACACCGCGGCCTGTTCGGGATCTCCGGCACCGTCGTGGGGACCCGTTGCCATGGCCCCCCGGGTGACAACCACCAGACGGGAGTCGGCCATTCGCCCGTCGGCCGTCCAGGCGGCGAGCCACGGCTCGAACGAGGACTCCAGCCATTGCGCCGTCCTCGTCGTTTCCGGTGCCATCAGCAGCGTTACGCCCGGGACGGTGCCGTCCGCCGCCATGTCCGCAAAGGAGCGAACCCGTACTCCGGCGGACTCCAGTCCGGCGACGGCGGAGGGGTCCAGATCTCCCTCCACCGCCCACAGGTTCGCCTCGGTCCGCGCGCCGCCGTCGCCCGGTGCCCACTCCAGCCGGAAGAGGCCCTCCTCGTCGGTGTTGCCCATCGCGCGCAGCAGCGCCGGGAGTTCGAGCAGCCGTCGCCGTGTGACCTTGCCGGAGGCCGTCCTCGGGATCTCGCGGATCTCGTACAGCTCCTCGGGCACCTTGAAGTACGAGAGCTGTTCCCGGCACGCGGCGAGTGCCTGGGCCGGGTCGAAGCCGTCGGCGCCCGGCACCACGAACGCGACCGGCACCTCCCCGAGGACGGCGTGCGGCTTCCCGGCGACGGCGACGTCCTCGATGCCAGGGACGGTCCGCAGAACGCTCTCGACTTCCAGCGGATGGATGTTCTCGCCGGCCCGGATGATGAGTTCCCTGATGCGTCCGGTGACCGTGAAGTACCCGGCCTCGTCGCGGCGGGCGAGATCGCCGGTGCGGTACCAGCCGTCCTTCAGCGCCTCCGCCGTGGCCTCGGGCTGCTGGTGGTAGCCGGCCATCACGTTGGGGCCCCGGACCCAGACCTCGCCCTCCGTGCCGTCCGCGACGTCCAGGCCGGTGCGGTGGTCGACCAGCCGGACCCCCAGGCCGACGACCGGCAGCCCGCAGGAGCCCTCCACCCGGGCTCCGCTCGGCCAGTTGATGGTGATCGATCCGCACGTCTCGGTGCTGCCGTAGGCGTCCACGAGCGGCGCGCCGAACGTCGTCTCCACCGCGTTGCGCAGCGCGGCGGTCGTGATGGCTCCGCCGACGAGTCCCACCCGCAGCCCCGGGGCCGTGAAGTCACGGGCCTGCGCCTCCCGTACCAGATGGTGGTACATCGTCGGGACTCCGGCGACGACGGTGAAGTCCTCGTCGCCCCAGATGTCGAGCACGTCCCCGGCGGACAGTCCGTCCACGATCCGCGCACTGGCGCCGACCGACGTCACCGACAGGACGCAGGCGATGTGGGAGAGGCTGTGGAAGAGCGGCAGGGGCCACAGCACCCGGTCCCGCTCGGACAGGTCGAGTACGGGTGCGTAGCTGGCCGCCACCGACCAGAGGCAGTTGCGCGTGGTGGACAGGACGCCTTTGGGCTTGCCCGTGGTGCCCGAGGTGTAGAGCATCCAGGCGATGTCGTCGAGCCCGAGACGGTCGTACGCGGGTTGCTTCGGCTCGGACGTCGCGAGGCGTTCGTACGAGTGGAGGCCCGCCGGCAGTGGTTCGTCGTCCGTGTCGTCGCCGGCCACCAGCACGGTCAGGGGCGTGAGGGAGGGGGCGAGGCGGGCCAGCTGGTCGAGGTGGTACGCGTTGGTGACGACCGCCGCGGCGCCGCTGTCCTGGAGGAGGTGGGTCAGTTCGGCGTCGGAGGAACGCGGGTTGAGGGGGACGCCGATGGCGCCGGACCGGGCGACGGCGTAGTAGCTCTCGACCGTCTCCACCCGGTTGCCGAGCAGCAGGGCCGCGCGGTCGCCGGGACGGAGCCCCAGATCCGCGAGGTGGCCGGCGAGCCGTCGCGTTCGTGTCTCCAGGTCGGCGTAGCTGATCGCGCGGTGGTCATCACGGAATGCCGTCTTCTGACCGAACCGCTCACTCTGCTGCCGGAGCAGCTCGTGCAGCGGCCTCAGCAGTTCGGTGCGCAGCATGGATGAAACCCCCAGCGGTTCTGTCTGTGGCTCTTCGGGGATGGGCGGACCGCCTACGGCGGGGGCCCCGGGCGCGGAGTGAGCAGCTCGGGTGTCAGGCCTGCGGCGCTTGTCTCGGCATCTCCGCCAGTACGGTGGCGATCGCGGACTGCGGTACCCCGCTCACGAGTTCCGCGCCGTCCGGTCCGTCGAGGACGAAGGTGAGTCCTGTCGTGGCCTTCTTGTCCAGGCGCATCAGGTCGACGAGTTCGCCGGTGTCCACGCCGTGCGGCAGCTTCGTCGGCAGCCCGTAGCGGCTGACGACCTCGTGGTGTCCGGCGACCCGGACGCGCGGCGCGGGGCCGTCCGCTCCCCTGGCCATCTCGTCGGCGACCGCCGCCCGGGCTGCCGGGTCGGGGTCCACGACGGCGGTGACGGTCATGTCCGGGTGGGCGGCCACTCCCGCTCGAATTCATCGGCTTCACTGCCGCCGATGCGCCACCATTGCCCCTGCTCGAGGGCGCGCATCAAAGCGACTCTTTCCTGGTCATCGAACTGAGGCCATTTTGGAAATTCCAGGCTCCGCTGCGAAATCCCAAACATAGTCCCTCCATCCAGCTAGATATCGACTACCCGGAGAAGGCAGTCGGGCCATGGCTGCTCGTTGATGTGTCCTCAACCAGCCCGGAACGACCCGGTGTTCACATCGTTCAGGCTGCGAAAAAGCTTCACAATCCCCTAAGGAGCCCCCCTGACTCCCCCTAACCGCCTCCCCCTAATCTCTATTCCTCCTGGTCCAGGCGGTTTCCGGCCAGGGGCCTCCCGCTAGGCAGTTCTGACGTAACGTCATTACACCTCAGAAACGGGGCATTTGAACATTGGCGCATTGCATGGCCAAGCCGCCTCTGGTTAGCATCGGCGGCCAACCGCAGCGCGAGAAGTGCCGAGGCCTGTCTTGAGTGAACTTCTGTTGTTGAACGGACCGAATCTTGGAATACTCGGCCGACGGGAGCCGGAGATCTACGGCACCGAAACCCTGGCCGACATCGAGCGGATCGTCGCCGAGGAAGTCGCGGAATCCGGATGGAAAGTGGTCGCCCGTCAGCACGATTGCGAAGGGGAGATGGTCCGCGCCGTCCAGCACAGCTATGACACGGTGGGCGCCATCATCAACCCGGGCGCGCTGATGATCGCCGGCTGGAGCTTCCGGGACGCGCTCGCCAACTACCCCCGGCCGTGGATCGAGGTCCACCTGTCGAATGTGTGGGCGCGTGAGGACTTCCGGCATCAGTCGATCCTCGGCTCGCTGGCCAGCGGGGTGATCTTCGGCCTGGGAGCCGAGGGTTACCGGCTCGCCGCCCGGGCCCTGGTCCGGCGAGGCGGCGCAGGATGAGCGGGACGAGCTCCGCGACTCCGGACGACCGCCCTCACCCCGACGACGCCGACGTCCTCGTCGTCGGGTACGGGCCGGCCGGTCAGGTCCTGTCGATCCTGCTGGCCCGGCAAGGCTGGCGGGTCACGGTCGTCGAGCGGTGGGAGACCCCGTATCCGATGCCGCGCGCCACCGTCTTCGACGGTGAGACCGCGCGCACCCTCGCCTCCCTCGGGATCGCTTCCTCCTTCGACGAGATCGGCGAGCCGGTCGACGCGTACGACTGGCGAAACGCCGCCGGACAGACGCTGCTGCGTATGGAGTTCGCCGCCCCGGGGACGCACGGCTGGCCGGACGCCACCACCTTCCACCAGCCGGCGCTCGAAGCGGCACTCGCCGACCGCGCCGCCGAGTTCGAGGACCGGGGCCTGCTCCGCGTCCTGCGCGGGCACACCGCGACGGCCGTCACGGACCACGCCGACGACGGCGTCACCCTCACCGCGGAGACCGCCGCAGGCGAAGCCAGGACCCTCAAGGGGGCCTGGCTGGTCGGCTGCGACGGAGCGAACAGCTTCGTACGGGACCACCTGGACGTCGGCGTCACCGACCTCGGCTTCTCCTTCGACTGGCTGCTCTGCGACGTCGTCCTGAACGAGCACTGGGCGTTCACGCCGGCCAACGCACAGATCTGCGATCCGGCACGGCCGACGACGGTCGTCGGAAGCGGCCCAGGGCGCAGGCGCTGGGAGTTCATGCGGCTGCCGAACGAGTCCGCCGAGGAGCTCAACAGGGCCGAGACGGCCTGGCGTCTGCTCAAGTCCTTCGACGTGACCCCGGAGAACGCGACCCTCGCCCGGCACACCGTCTACACCTTCCGGGCCGCCCTGACCGACACGTGGAAGAAGGGCCGGGTGCTGCTCGCGGGTGACGCCGCGCACTCGATGCCGCCGTTCGCGGGCGCCGGGATGTGCTCGGGCATCCGGGACGTGCTCAACCTCTCCTGGAAGCTCGACCGCGTCCTGCGGGGCAGCTCGGACGCGCGGCTCCTCGACACGTACGGGCCCGAGCGCCGCAGCCATGTGCTCCGCACGATCGAACTCTCCGTGCAGCTGGGGAAGATCGTCTGCGTCTTTGACGAGGAGGAGGCCGCCCGCCGGGATGCCGCCCTGACGACGGGAAAGACGCCGGACCGTCCGGTGGCACAGCCGCTGCGCGAGGGCGTGCTGCATCGCACGGTCGGCACGGTCACCGCGCCACCGACCGGCTCCCTGATCCCGCAGGGGCGGGTGGCGCGGGACGGCGTCATCGGGCTCTTCGACCAGGTGGTGGGCACGGGGTTCGTGCTCCTCACGACGGAGGACCCGCACGCCGTTCTGCGCGACGAGCAGCGCGCCTTCCTCTCGGGAATCGGCGCCCACACGGCCAGGCTCGTTTCCGGTGCGGAGACGGCGGCGGGTGCGTTCGCCGACCTCGACGACGTGTACATCCCGTTCCTGGCCTCGGTCAGGGCGCGCTTCGTTCTCGTACGGCCGGACTTCCATGTCTTCGGAGTCGGCCGCAACACGCGCGAACTCGGCATGATCCTCGACCAGTTGAAGAACCAGCTCGTGATGAAGGAGGCGGGCCGTCCACCTCGGCATTGACATCGGCGGTACGTAGGTCGCCTTCCATGGGGCGGTGCTCGCCGCCAAGGGACTGCTGACCCGCTGACCTCGCTTCGTGGCGGCCGGGACCCCGTCGCACGGGGTCCCGGCCACCACGCGGCGGATCCGTCAGACGAGTTGGACGGCCTGCTCGTACGCGAGGCGCGGCATCCGCTCGCCCCAAGCGTCCTCGGCGGGCCGGCCGATGTTGACCAGCAGGATCGACTTCCAGCGTCCATCAGGGAAGAACTCGGCGTCCACCGCCTCGGCGTTGAAGCCCTTCATCGGTCCTGCGGCCAGGCCCGCCGCGCGCACCGCGAGGACGAAGTACCCGGCCTGCAGCGCGGCATTGAAGTTCCCAGAGGCATCGCGCAGCGCGGGGTTGGCGGCGAGGACTTCCTGCAGTCCGGGGACGCTGGGGCACAAGTGGGCGCCGTACTCGCCGAATTCGCTGTCCACGGCCACCACGGCGACGACGGGCGCCGACTCGCTCTTGGGCCGGTTCGGCGGGGTCAGCAGGGGGACAAGCCGCTTCTTCGCATCGTCCGTGCGTACGTAGAGAATCCGCATCGGGCTGAGGTTGCTGCCGGTGGGGGCCCACTTGAACAGCTCCCAGATCGCCCTCAGTTGCTCATCGTCGACCGGCTCGTCACTGAACTTGAGGGCCGTGCGGGCCTCGGTGAACAGCAGCCGCTGCCCCTCGAGGGACAGCGCGTAGAGGTCCTGGCGGTCGGCAAGGGCGGATATGTCGTTCGGCACTTCTCATCCGTTCCGTCGCAGTGAGGTTGATCAATCGTGGTCTTGGATCACGTCAACTCTGCCTGCTCCGAACGCTCGACGGTGTCCAGTCGGAAGAAGTCACGGTAAAGATCGAGTTGTTGGGTGAGCATGTGTGAACCGTGATGGATTCGATGGCCACGCGCCTCGGCGGCCCGCAGCAGCGCGGTCTCACGCGGCTCCATGATGATGTCGGCCACCATCGCCCCGGGCGGGAGACCGGCCACGTCGAACGGCAGCGGGTCGTCGGGGCGCAGGCCGAGCGGGGTGGCGTTCACCACGAGGTCGGCGCCGTCGAGCCGAGGAGTCGCAGCGCCGGCCGCACGGCCCGGCCAGTACGGTCCGAGACGGGCGACGAGCGCGCCCACCCGGTCTCCGTCGCGGTCGCACACGTCGAGGTGTGCGGCTCCAGCGGCGAGCAGGGCGGCGGCCAGGGCCCCTCCGGCGCCGCCCGCACCGATCAGGGACACCCGCTTCCCCGCAAGGTCGAAGCCGGTCGCCCGCAGCCCCCGGACGAACCCGATGCCGTCGAAGTTCTCGGCGCTCCACCGGCCGTCGGGCTCCCGGCGCAACGCGTTTGCGCTCCCGGACTGGGTGACGGCGCTGCTGACGGTGTCGGCGTACTGGCGGACCTGCGCCTTGTGCGGCACGGTGACGAGCAGCCCGTCAAGGTTGCCGATCCGCTGGAGCCCGCGCACTATCTCGCCCAAGTACTCGGGCTCGGCGAGTACCGGGACGAGGACGGCGTCGAGGCCGAGCCGGGCGAAGACGGGATTGAGCAGCGCGGGCGCCTTCACCTGAGCGACCGGGCAGCCGAGGACGGCATAGATCCGGGTCGAGCCGCTGATCTCCGCCCGCTCGGGCATCGGTGGTGTCGCTGGAGTGGTCACGCGGTTTCCTTCCACTGTCGTGGGTCACCTCTTGACCGAGATCTTGGCAGCCCGGGCAACGGCTCGTGCCCACGTTTCCGGTGGCTCCGGTCACCACAATGCGCAAACCTGCAAGCGAGTTCATCACTCCAGATCACTCGTCCTCCGCTTCCGAGGCAGCTGTTCGCCGTCCGGTGCGGCGCCGATGGCTGGTGTCGCACCACGGATGGATGCGGCTGCGTCCGCATGTACAGATGGCGACCACGAAGCGGTCGGAGGCCACGGTCGTCCCGTCCGCACCGGTGACCTCCACCGGGCCTTCCACCAGCAGCGGTCCACGGTCGGTCAGGGTGACACGTCGTCGGGACTCAGGTTCGTTCGGCACGTATGACCACCAGTTCCTCGAATCTGTCGTCCGTGTGCATGAGTTCCCTCTCTCGCAGCCAGCTCATTCTGGAGAGCAGAACCGGCCCGAGTGGTATGTGCGCCCGCGCGCTGACGTACGCCTCCAGGCCGGCCCGGGACAGGCGGCGCAACGTGGCATCGGGATCGCACAGCCCGGAGTGCACCATGAGGAGCACCCCTCCCCGACGCAGTGCCGCGGGAGCGTCGTCGCAGACGCGGTCCACCACCGCCCGCCCGTCCGGTCCGGCGTCCCAGGCCCGCGAGGCACCCCGCGTGGGGACCCCCAACGCCGGGGCAGGCACGTACGGCGGATTACAGAGCACCAGGTCGTAGGAGCTTTCGCCGACCGCGGTGGTGAGGTCGCTGCGGCGCACAGTGATCCGCCGGCGGTGCAGGAAGGCATTCAGACGCGCCGTCGCGACGGCCCTTCGGGTGATATCGACGGCGGTCACGCTTCCACCCAACTGTGCGGCCCGCAGCGCCAGTACGCCGCTTCCCGTACCGAGGTCCAGAACATCGCTCCCAGGGCGGACGCCCTCCCGGTCGAGAGCCGCCATCAGCAACTCGGTGTCGCACTGCGGTGCGTAGACGCCCGGCAGCTTGACGAGGAAGGGGGCGGAAGGCTCTGCGAGTTCCCCAGCCATACGCTTACTCCCGTTGAAGAAGACCGGGCCGTGCTTCCAGGTTCCCTCCGGACGGCCCGAACCGCCTCTCGGGACGAGCGCCGGCTGTTTCCCCCTCAGGCGCCCCAGCCTGTGAGGAGCCGGTCGGCCAGACGGTTCTCCAGGTGCGAGGTCGCGGTGACGCCGAACGCGATGTCGGTTTCCAGTTCGGGCTCGTCGTCGAGGAGCCCGCGAATGACGTCGCGACGGACAACCTGCTCGTGCACGGCATCGGCCTCCACGTGCTCGGTGTAGAAGAACTCCGCGGCCGGACCGGCACCGGTTCGCTTCATGGCGAGCGCGAGCCGACGGGAGGCGGGCGAGGAGGTGATCTCCACAGCGGCGAAGTGCCCCACCAGCGCTCCGCGCAGACGGCGGTGGAGCCCGAACAGCGACATGCCGTTCACCAGGGCGAGCATCTCCGCGCAGCCGTCGTCGAGATAGTGGCCGTACGCCGTCTCCAGCCCCAGATCCGACATGAGGTCCGCGAACAGCCGGGCATGCACGCGGTCCGCCCGGCCCCCGCCGAACTCGTCGTACTCGACCGCGGCCATCCCCGCCTTGGCGCGACCCCTGAGCCGAGGCAGCATCCATGCGTGCGGATCCGCCTCCTTGAGGTGGTACAGCGAGCGCTGCGCCGCGTACTCGCGTACGTGCCGCAACGTGCCCCGCTCCCGAAGGAATTGCGATACACCGCCCCCGTCGAGAGGCTCCACCAGCAGCTCGGCCAGGATGTCGTCCAAAGACCGCCGCGCAGACGCGTCACGACGCAGTGCCGTCAGGAAGCGGTCCTCCAACGCGGCACGCACGGCCAGCAGGGAGGGGTTCCACTCCCATGCGGGATCCACCCTCGCAAACCCCTGGTAGTGCAGCTCGTAGCAGATATACAACGCCAACTGAAGATCATCACCGTAGGGATCCGTCTCCTGTACCGCTGCGGGGTCAGGCAGTGGGCACTGCCCCACGAGGCAGCCGATCAGAGCGTGGGAGAGCGGGCCCCGATGCCGCGGGAGCACCGGGCCACGGCGGTCTGCGTCCATGTCCCCCACCCCCGTCCAGGTCCCGGTCGCCCCGCGCGGGCCCGGTCAGGCCCGCCGCACCCGGAGCGGCTCACTCACACGTCGATGCTCGCCCCACCCGCGCGTCCGCGCATCTCAGGCACCCCGCGGCGGGCATTTCGGCGCTGAACACTCACGGCCACTCGCGTTCCACGGACGTGGCCAGTGAAACGCTCAGGCCGTCGGCAGTTGCCGCGTCGGCCAACGAAGGACACAGTGAAAAGGGGAGCGCACATACGAGATCGGAGCGCGTTGTGATCGTTCTCGGAGTCATCTTGCTTGTCATCGGTTTCCTGACCGGTATCTCGATCCTGTGGACGATCGGGATCATTCTCGCCGTGGTGGGTCTGATTCTGTGGGTCCTCGGAGCGATGGGACACGCGGTCGCCGGTCGAAGGCACTACTGGTAGAGCGGCAGCGGGCCGGGCTGCGGGATCGGAATTCAGGGGACTCTCCGCAGCCGGGCCCCGCCGGGTGGTGCGGAGCTGCGACACCGGGCCGCCCGCGTGGCGAACCAGCCGCCACATTTACCCCGCAAAGAGCAGCGGGCCGCATTTGAGGAATGCCGAGACGGGTATCGCAATGAGGTGCTTCGGACAAGAGGTGCGCCCATGGGAGCTGGGCTCCGGGTGGCGTCTGTCCGACTTCCCCGCTCCCACGATGAAGCGAACACCATCGCCGAGGGAGTGGATCATCATGGCTGACGCCCTCAGAACAGCACAACGTCGGCACGACGACAGCCCATCGACTGCTGCGGCCTTCCGCCTGCTCCGTACGCTGCCCGCCGGACCGGAACGGGACGAGCTCCGACAGGCCACCATCTGCGCATGGCTGCCCATGGCGTACCGGCTTGCATCCCGATTCCGCAACCGTGGCGAGTCGCTGGAGGATCTCCGGCAGGTGGCGGCGATCGGGCTCGTGAAAGCGGCGGACCGCTACGACCCCTTCCGTGGCACGGCGTTCGAGACCTACGCCGTACCGACGGTCGTCGGCGAGCTCAAGAGGCACTTCCGGGACTACATGTGGGACGTGCATGTTCCCCGCCGGGTCCAGGACCTGCGCAACCGGGTTCGCGTGGCCCGTCGAGACCTCACACAGCGGCTGGAGGGGCGTGTCCCCACCAACGCCGAGGTCGCCGCCGAGACGGGACTCAGTCATGAGGACGTCCTGCTGGGGCTGGAGGCGCTGGACAGTTACAGCACTCTGTCTCTGGACTCGGACATGCCCGGCACGGACAACGGGTACTCGCTCGGCGACACGCTCGGCTCCTGCGATCCGGCCCTGGACGTGGCTGTCGACCGGGAATCCGTGAAGCCCGGGATGCGCAACCTGCCGGAACGCGAGCGGACCATTCTGTACATGCGGTTCTTCCGCGACATGACGCAGGGAAGTATCGCCGAGGCGCTCGGCATCTCCCAGATGCATGTCTCCCGGCTCCTCAGCCAGTGCTGTGAGCAACTGCGCCGGCAGGCCCTGCAGGGCGCCCCGTGACGATCCGTGGCCGACGCAGGCGCGTCCGGGTTTCCGTCCGGTGCGGCCTCGGGGCCCTGCCTCATCACTCCTGCGGCCCTGTTCGCCGCAGGGGCGGCCTGCTTGGCCGTGTTTGAGGCCCGCAGGCGTGATCGCTCCTCATCGCTCCGCAATCACGCCGCTGCGTAGCAGTGGGCCGGGCCGTCGCGCCATTCGATCCAGGACGGGTCGTCGAGGACGTGCTCGGCGTCGTAGACCCCGGCCCGCCGGAGAAATTCGATCAGGTCGCGGTCGCCGTGGGCCAGGCCGACAAGGTCGCCGTTGATGGTAACGGCCCGGCCGCCAGTGGCTGGTGCCGGGCGGTGCACGACTATCGGAACGCTCATGCCCCCAGGGTGCGCCCGCTCGGCCGCTGATGCGCGCGGTAGGTCAGGCGGTTTCGTACCAATGCACGCATTGTCATGCTTTCGACAGCGGCCAAGTCGTCGAGCAGAACCTCCACCCGTGACTCCAAGTCCTCATCCGAGCGCGGCGGTCAGCGCTCGCACAGCGGTTCGCAAGGACGCACGCGGGACCAGTTGTACGAGGAGGCCAAGAAGAAGAACATCGAAGGCCGCTCGTCCATGAACAAGCAGGAGCTGCACCAGGCCCTCGGCCGCTGAAGCGAGCGGACCGAGCGGGCGGGGCGGACCGAACAGCACGTACACGTACCCGGCGGGCCGCGCAGATCGCGCGGCGCATCGGGCGGATCCGTTCAGCCTCTCGGGGCCTCGCGCGTCCTGCCACGCAGGGCGAGTGTTCGCTGCGTGTGCGAAAGGACCGCGGTGAACGTCCGCGAGGTGCGGATCGCGGCACGCGCGGCGTTGGCGCCGGGCGCGCCGTGCACGCCGCCTCCCGGGTGGGCCGATGCGGAGGCCAGGTAGAGGCCGCTTATCGGGGCCTCGGGGCGGCCCGTGCCCGGGACCGGCCGGAACACCAGCTGCTGGTGCAGGCCCGCGGTGCCGCCGTTGATGGCACCGCGCCGGAGATTGCTGTCCGCCTCCTCCAACGCGGGCGGACCGAGAACGCGCCTCGCCCGGATCGTGGTGCGAAATCCTGGGGCGTAGCGCTCCACCTGCTCCTCGATCCGGTCGGCCATCAGCTCCTGCTCGTGCGCGTCCCATCGCCCGGTCAGACCATTGGGGCCGGCGTCCGCCTTCACATGCTGCGGTACATGGGTGTACGCCCACGCCGACTCGGTGCCACGAGGCGAACGGGTGGCGTCGGCGGTGGTCATCTGGCCCAAGAGGATGAAGGGGCGGTCAGGAATCCGGCCCATGGCGATCTGCGACGCGAACCAGGTGAGCTCGTCGACCCCTTCGGCCAGATGAACCGTGCCCGCCGAGGAGACCATCGGATTGCTCCACGGCACCGGTCGGTCCAGAGCCCAGTCGACCTTGACCGTGGCGAAGTCCCATTGGAACCGCTTCAGATCGTCGAAAGCCCGGGACGGCAGATGCTCGGGGGAGACCAGTTCCCGGAAGAGGGAAGGCGCCGAAACGTCCGCGAGTACGGCCTTGCGGGCGGGTATCGCCTCGCCTTGCGCCGTACGCACCCCCACGGCACGGCCCTGTTGTACGACGACTTCGGTCACCCGGTTCCGGCAGTGGACCGCCCCGCCCCTCGAGTTCAGACGGCGCACCAGGGCGGACGTCAGTGAACCGGCGCCTCCGACAGGCACCGGAAATCCGTGGTTCTGCCCGAGCATGGACATGAGCCAGCCGAATCCGCCGCTTCCGGACGCCTCCGGAGCCAGGTCTGCGTGAAGCGCGTTGCCCGCCAGGAGGAGACGGCCGCCCTCTCCGGAGAACTCCTCCTCGCCGAGGCGACGTGCCGGGAGGATCAGACTGCGTGCCAGTCGCAGCCCGCCGGCTACTCGGAGCCTGGCTGTCAGCGAGGCAGCGGCGCGCAGGGGCGGAAACGGGGAGAGGAGGGCCCGCACCAGGTCGTCACCCACCCGGTCCCAGAGATGACAGAGATCCTCCCACGCCTGCCCGTCCCCCGCGGAGAACCGGTCGAGAGCCTCAGCGGTCACCCGCCAGTCGCGGTCGAGGAGGGCGCAGCCGCCGTCGAGCAGGGGGTGCGCCAGCACGTGGGGTGCGTGACTCCAGCGCAGTCCCTCCTGGGCCAGGTCCAGGCCCGCGAGAACCGGGGACGCGGCGGCCAAGGGATAGAACGAGCTGAAGAGATCATTCACGTAGTCCGGGTGCACACCCCGGTCGCTGCGGACCGCCCCGCCCGGTTCGTCCTGCGCCTCCAGTACTTCGACGCTCCAGCCTGCGTCCACGAGCAGGTTGGCCGCCACCAGACCGTTGGGGCCGCTGCCGATCACTACCGCGTCAACCATGTGCCCGTGCCCTTCTTCGACGGGAGCGCTCATCCGGATACCGGATCTCACCGCGAGCGTTCTCCGAAGTCGGAGATACTTGTTTGCTCGGAGGTACCGGTTTTTTGCTCGGAGGTACCGGTTTGCGATTCGACGACTTTCGCGAGCCTTTCGAGCATGGTGCGGTGCCGTATCTGCACCAGGGCATCGAGCACGGCGTTGTGAAGCTTGCCTCCGAGCCCTCGCAACGGGTGCTCGTCGAGCAGTACAAGGGTCTTGTCACCCCAGGGCCGGATATCGAAAGCGATGCGTGCCGTGCCCAACGGGCCGCTGTCGACCTCGAGTTCCAGTGCTCTCGGCCGTTCCAGCCGGCGTACGATGGTCCGGCCGTGAAACTCCTTGGGCCCCAGGCGCAGCGTGTAACCGATGGAGGATCCGACCTCCGGCCAGCGCCCCTCCGCCGGAGCCGTGGCGTAGGTGCCCACCACCCATTCCTGGTACAGCTCTTCCTGCTCCAGTACCGACCACAGCGCGTGCGGCGGGCGGCTCATCAGCTGGTGTCGAACGGCCATGAACGCCTCCTGCGGGAATGGGATTCGTGCGCCTGGGAGCACCAGGGGGAATCAGGGGTGCCGCCAGTCGTCCGAGGTCACGTGGGAACCGGCTGCATCCATGCCCTGGTGCGCCATCTTGGCGGCCACGGCACGACCGATTCCGGAATCACCGCCCGTGACGGGGGCGACCGGCGCGTGTCTGTCCTGAAGCGAGCTGCCACTCATGGTTCCTCCCTGCTGGGTGGACGCCTGTCCCGGCGGAACTCGGTCGTGCTCCCGGGCCACCGGGTGCCACGGTCACGGGACGGCAAACACGATGCCGACCGCGTTCACCCGAGGTGATCGTTCGATGGCGGTCAGCCGCCGGGGCCGCCGCTGCCGAACGAGCCGCCGCCGTTCTCGTCGCGGGACCGCGCACCGCGTGAGGAGGGCCGGGAGCCCAGGTTTCCGTACCTCTTGAGTTCGTGCGGGGGTGAGACGCTCGCCTTCGGCACCGAAGTCGTCCGGTCCCGCAGCCCGGCTCACCATGGCCTGACGCTCGGCCGGCTTGCCGAGTACCCCCAACCCGGCCGGCTGTCGCACCGGGGCACGACCAGTGCGGGATCCGCGTGAACGCGGCGTCCCGGACATTTCCGGGCGAAGATTATGTATGGATACCGCCGGGGACGGGTACCCGGCGGTCGCGCCGGTACGGCTGCTGACTGCGACGAGGCCCGCAGCGGACCTGAAACCGCACCGGAAGAGACCGGAAGAGACCGGAAGAGAAGGGACGTGTTCCTCATGACCACCGCACGAGAAATCATGACCCCCGACGCCGAATGCATCGGTGCGAACGAATCCGTCCTGCACGCCGCGCACAAGATGGCGGAACTGGGCATCGGCGCCCTGCCCATCTGTGGCCTGGACGAGCGTCTGAAAGGCGTACTCACCGACCGCGACATCGTGGTCAAGGTGCTGGCGACCGACAAGGATCCCGCGACGACCACCGCCGGAGAGCTGGCTCAGGGCGAGGCCGTCACCATCGGTGCGGACGACGACGCGTCGGAGATCCTGCGCACGATGAGCGCGCACAAGGTGCGTCGGCTTCCCGTCATCGACGGCCACACCCTGGTAGGAATGGTCGCCCAGGCGGACGTCGCGCGTGCCTTGCCGGACCCGGCCGTGGGTGACCTGGTAGAAACCCTGTCCACGGACTGACCCACCGGACCGGTGCCCGTCCTCCGGGGCGACCAGGTGCCTCGGCCCCTCACACACCGGCCGCCGACATGCCCGTCCGGTGCCTGGCGCAGTGACGGCCAACGCGGGCTGCGCCCTCGCACGGAAAGCGGCGTCGTACGGTGCCCAGGAACGAGAGCCAGGTCGACCAGTGTCTTCACCGGCCCATCCGCCTGAATCCCACTCCTGCAGCCTTGGTGCTGATGCGGGAGCACCGCACCGCGCGTGTCCCCGCCTGGGCCGCGTTTCTGCGAATGCCTGAATGCGGGTGAGTACGGGGCTGACCTGCGATCAGGGCTGAACGAAGAGTTGGCGGTCAGCGGTCGGACGCTTTGAGGAAGATGCTGGAGCGGTATCCGCCATAGTGGGAAGGAAGAACAGGCGTCATTGCTGTAGTTGACGAGTGCTTCTGTGCGCGAAACCCGGCGAGCCGCACGGCGGCGCCCAAGAATCGCCTCTAGAAGTTTGGAGTGTGCCACTTCCGAAGGAGTAACCATGACAAACGAAGCGGGGGCGCATCACGATGGTGCTTCCGAGGGCGACAGGGACCACGGCTTCGGTCGGCATGAATCCACAGAGGCGCGTGCCGACCGCCAGTGGAGCGAGATGTTGCAGGAAGTGCGGGTCGCGCAGACCGGGGCGCAGATCTTGTTCGGATTCCTGCTCAGTGTCGTCTTCACGCCTCGTTTTGCGTATCTGGGCTCGTTCGACAGGAGTCTCTATGTGGTCACGGTGGTGCTCGGCGCGTTGGCAACCGGGGCGCTGGTCGCGCCGGTCTCCTTCCACCGCACGCTTGCCGGCCACCGGCGAAAGCCCCAGCTGGTCCGCGTGACAGGGCGGTTGATCGCCACCGGGCTTGGCCTGCTGGCGGGTGCCATTGTCTGCGCCGTGCTTCTTCTGCTCCGGGTCGCGCTGGGAACCGGTTTCGCGTGGGTCATCGCCGTGGGGGTGTTGATCTGGTTCGCGTGCTGCTGGCTGGCCCTGCCGGTCGTTCTCAGGCGCCACCTTGAACGCGCGCAGTGATGGACACCTTCCCCGAAGCATCCGCAGAGAGGCATGTACCGGTCTTCGACGCGCGACAAGCACCGATGCGGATGATGTGCGGCGTCCGGTGGAACGTCGCACCGGCGGGGCTTCGTCGTCTCACACGCTCTCACACGGGCCTCACCGACTGCGCGGACTCACAGGTCGCCTGGGATGCCGAGGGGGTCACGGTCGGCGAAGGTGACCTCGCCGCGCAGGTCGAGCAGTGCTACCTCAACATCGGCACCGCCCTGGCCGAGGCCGGTGGCTCCTTCAACGACGTAGCGAAACTGACCGTCTACATCGTCGACTGGACCGCCGACAAGATGCCCCTGCTCCTGGAGGGGATCACTCGGGCTGCCGCGAAGCTGGGCGTCACGCCGGTACCGCCGAGCACGCTGCTGGGCGTTGCAGCACTGGACGTACCCGACCATCTGGTCGAGATCGAAGCCACCGCGGTCATCGACTGACAGATGCACTTCGCCCGCCGAGCACCGAAGTGGGCAACTACGGCGCTCAGTGGCCAACCATAGGTAGCTGGGTACGAAGACGCGGACTGCAGCGGCGATGTCGGTCGTGGCCGGGCGCGGCGCGGCAACCAGTTGGTGGTGTGTGCACGTTGGTGTTCCATCCGGTCAGCGCCTGCACGCCGGCCAGAAGGGGGCGGGCGCCGGCGAGCCGCTGGGCGCGTGCCTTGCCCGCCTGCGCGTCGGAGACCAGCCGGGAGACACAGGCCGGACGGATGTCGGTTCCGACTCCGGTGGCGCGTACGAGCAGCGGCCCGCCGACGTTCACCGCACCCCCGGTCACCCCGAGCCGGGCCCGACCTCGACCGGCTCGCTCTCCCTTTGATCAGCGACAGGGCCAGCGCCGAACTGCCCTCCGCCACAAGCCCGTCGGTGGATCCGGCCCGCCGGGTGGCGTACGTCACCCGGCGTGCGGCGTACGGAACCGGGGCGGCGTACGGGTCCGGGGGTCCTCGGGTCAGGGCACGGCCCTGGGCGCAAGGTGGAACCGCCTTCGACGCCTTCCGCATGCGGGCCCAGGAGTGGGCCCGCTGAACGCGGCCATACGGGGGCCGGACCGCTACGGTCGGTCGTCGCCGCCGTGGCCGCAGGCCCGGTGTCGTCCGCCATGCACCGCCGCGTACGACGACGGGCGGGGCGCGGCGGTGGCGCGGTCAAGTCGCGCGACCGCGGTCCGGCCGGCCGACGAGTGCGCGTCGTGGACGACCCGGCCGCCCACCAGGGTCAGCTCGACACGGGTGTCGCTGATGTCGGCCACAGGGCATTCCGTCACATCACGGTCGAGAACGATCAGATCCGCCGCCAGCCCCGGGCGGACGGTTCCCGTAAGGCGGTCCATGCGCAGCTGCCATGCCGTGCCGTACGTGTGCATCCGCAGCGCCGACGTACGGCTCAGCCCCTCCAACTCCCGGTAGAGCGGCCCCTCGCCCTCCGCGCCCGTGCGGTCGATCGCCGTACGGATCTGGTTCCACACCTGGAGCGGGTCCACCGGCCAGTCCGAACCGCCCGAGAGCCGGGCCCCGTGCCGCTCCAGGGAGCGGGCAGGATACATCCACCGGTGCCGCTCGGGCCCGATGTACGGCAGGAGCGCCTCCATCGTCCACGTGTCCTGTGCCGCCCACTGGAGCTGCATGCAGGCCACCACGTCCAGTGCGGCAAACCGCCCCAGATCCGCCGGGTCCACCAGCTGGAGGTGAGCGATGGTGTTCCGGGCACCACGCAGCCCGGTCGCGCGCCGCGCGTATTCGTACCCGTCGAGCGCCGTGCGCACCGCGCGGTCGCCGAGCCCATGGGCATGCATCTGCCACCCGGCCTGGTTGAAGACCGCGGTCAGCCGCCCGTAGTCCTGTCCAGAGGCGTACAGCTCACCGCGGTTGGCCGTCGGGTGTCCGGAGCCGTCCAGATAGGGCGCCAGGAGCGCCGCCGTCTGCGCCGGGTACTCGATCACCCCGTCGAGGAACACCTTGATCGTCCCGAACCGCAGCCCAGGTACGTTACGGAAAGAGCGCTGCAGCCCGCGCGCATACGCAAGCGCCGCCTTCGGATCCTTCGCCAGGTCCGCGTCGATCCTGATCGCGGGGACGATCCGCTGCGGCAACGACCCCGCGTTCGCCAGAGCCTGATACGTCGCCAACTCGCTCTGCCCGACCAACGCGTCCATCATCGTGGTCACCCCGGAGGCCGCCGCCTGGGCGAGGACCCGGGAGCAGGCGGCGACCAGATCGGCCTCGCTCGGCTCCGGAATGTGACGGGTCACCAGCGGCTGGGCGTCGTCCTTGAGCACCCCGCTGGGCTGCCCGTCCGGCCCCTTCACGATCTTTCCGCCCACAGGATCGGGGGTCGCCGCGGTGATGCCGGCGATCTCCAGGGCGCGGGCGTTGACCCAGATGTTGTGGCCGTCGCCCCCGACGAGGGCGACAGGGCGGCGGGTGGGAAGGGCGTCGAGCAGGGAGTGGTGCGGGAGAGTGCCATGCGGCAGCAGACCGATCGGGTTCCAGTCCGAGACCACCAGCCAGCCGTCGGGCTCCTGGCCAGGCGTGTCCTGGAGGAAACCGGTGAGGATCGCCAGGAGTTCCTCGGCGGTCGTCTCGGCGCCCTCCAGGGAGGGGCGCAGTGAGCGGTCGCCCGCGCCGAGCGGGTGCACATGGCCGTCGTGGATGCCGCTCATCACGGTCGCCCCGCGCGCGTCGACGATTTCGGTGCCCCGTCCGGCGAGGCGGCGCAGGTCGCGGCCCCGGCCGGTGGCGAGAATCCGGCCGTCGTGCCCCACGGCCACGGCCTCGACGGGGCGGGCACCGGGGAGCCCGGTGAACACCCGTGCGTTGTGGACGACCAGGGCCGCGGCACTCCGGTGCGCGGCGGCCGCGGGGCCGGCCGCCGCACCCACCAGTCCGGCCGCGCCCGCGGCAAGCATGGTCCGCCGGGCGAGAGAAGAAGTCATGACCACTCCAAGGGTTGGGCTGCATTCGCTGTGGCCGGACCCTCGTTGATTAACGCCGTAACCAGAACCCGCCCGGGACGACGGAATCCGTAGGATGAACACCATGTCAGGGCCCACTCTCGCCGATGTGGCACGCGCCGCAGAGGTCTCCACCGCCACCGTCTCGCACGCTCTCAACGGAACAGGCCGGCTCGCGGACTCCACGCGCCGCCGGGTCCGCGAGGTGGCCACCACGCTCGGCTACGGCTCCCAGCGGATCCCGCGGACCGGGAAAACCCTGGGCGTGGCCGTCACCACCTATGCCGGATCGGCCTGGAACTTCCTCGACGTCCCGTACTTCGCCCGGCTCCTCACCGTCGCCACCGCCACCGCGCACGCCCACGGCTACGCCCTGACGATCCTCCCCGCCACCTGCGGGGCCGAGACGCCATGGCACACCCTCACCGTGGACGGCATGCTGCTCCTCGACAGTCCCACGGACGACCCGGTGCTACGTGCGCTGCGTGCCCGGGGCATCCCGCTCGTCTTCGACGGCCGACCTGTCGATCCGAAGCCCGGGGACGTCTGGGTCGACAACGACCACATCGCCACCACCCGCGAGGTCATCGGCCACCTGGCCGCCTCGGGCGCCCGGCGGATCGCCCTGCACGCCGGGTACGGCGACGAGCACTACACCTGGGCAGTGACCCGCGCGTACGAGCAGTGGTGCCACGAACACGGCCGGACTCCGCTGGTCCTCACCTTCGACCCGTACGACACGTCGGGCCACGCCTTCGACGCCGTCTTCGCCGCCCGCGCCTGCGACGCGGTCTACACGGTTTACGACCCCGGCGGTCGCCAGGTCCTGGCCGCAGCGGCCCGTCACGGCCTGCGGATCCCCGACGACCTCCTCCTGGTCTGCGCCAGCGAGGACCAGGCCTACGCCGAGAACGATCCGCCGGTGAGCACCGTGACCCTGCATCCCGCAACGATCGCCGAGACCGCGGTGACGGCTCTGATCTCCCGCCTGTCTCCCACCGCCCCGCCGCCGCCCCCTGGCGCCCTGACGGTCCCGGCGGTCCTCCACCCCCGCCGCTCCTCACGCCGCCGGGCCCGGCCCGGCTGTACTCGGCCGGGAGGTTGACAACACGCCCCTGCCGGTTGTTGGGCTGCTCGATGGCTTCGCTCAGTGCCTCCGGGCGCATGGGTACGACGGGCACTTGGCGCTCCCGGAACGCGTCGACCAGTTCCGGGTAAGCCATTTCCGCCCGACGAGCCAACCCCGCACGAAGATCCTGACATGCCATTGGCTGGAGCAATGACCAGCCCGAAGCGTTACGGCGCAGCAGGATGGAGGTCTTGACCACGTCATGTGTCAGGAGTCCCGCGTGTACAGGCTGTGTGAGTGGAGCTGCCAGGAGCGCCATCCGCGCGCAGGCCACACGGTGGCTCCGTCCTCCGACCGAGCAGCGTCCGTGCTCGCGCCGCTCGCTCCGCAACAGAGTGAGCAGTGAGGTGGCCGGGCCGCCCCGGGGAGGCGAGCGGCTGGGCAGCGCAGCCTGTCGGTGGGGGTCCGCAGGTGCCGGCCGCGCCCGCATGGATGCGCTGGCTGCCCGCCTTCTACATCGCGGGCATCCTGGTGCTCGAACCCCTTACGCCCGTGCAGTGGCCGGTGAGCTTCCTGCTCATCGCCCTCCCCGTGATCGCCGCCTTCGCCCACGGCCCCGCTGCCGTCGCTGCCATCACCGTGTTCGCGATCGCCTTCGAAGGGATCCTGGCCGGCACCCCGTGCTGCGCGGGCCGCCCGGTGGACTACGTGTGGGAGCGCCACTACGTGGCTGCCTACCTGTGCACCGCTCTGGTCGGCGTCCTTGGAACAATCCTGGCCGCCCACCGCACCCGCCGAGAACGCACCCTCGCCACCGTGCGTTTCGTGGCCGAGATCGCGCAGCGTGTCCTGCTCGGCCCGGTCCCTCACCGTGTCGGCCCCATTCTGGTGGAATCCCTCTACCTGTCCGCCGCCGCGGAAGCACGCATCGGCGGTGACCTGTATGAGGCCGTCCCCACCACGTACGGACTCCGCCTTGTCATCGGCGACGTCCGCGGCAAGGGGCTCCTTGCCGTGGAGACCGCCGCCACCCTCCTCGGCGCCTTTCGCGAGGCCGCCCACGACGAACCCGACCTCGCCGCCGTTGCCGGCCGGGTGGAGACCAGCATGAACCGCAGGGCCGCCCGCCTAGCCGGAAGCGACATGGGCGAGCGCTTCGTCACTGCCGTCTTCGCGGAGATCCCTCACCGTCACGTGGTCCGCATCGTCAACTGCGGCCACCCCCCGCCCCTCCTCATCAGCCCCGACGAAGTCACTGAGCTGGAGACGGCCGACCCCGCACCGCCCCTCAACCTCGGCATGCTTCTCACGGAGGCCTACCGGATCGACGAGTACCCCTTCCGCCCCGGCGACCAGTTGCTGCTCTACACCGACGGCATCACCGAAGCACGCGACTCCACCGGGGCCTTCTACCCCCTCCCCCAACGTGTCCTCTCCTGGGGCCCCCTCCAGCCTCGGGAACTCCTCGACCGCCTCCACCACGACCTCCTCATCTACAGCAACAACCGCCTCCGCGACGACACCGCGGCCCTCGCCGTCTACCACCTGCCCGACCAATAGCACTTCGTTGTGCTCGCCGCCGCCGAAGCCGGCGGCCCAGCCGCCCGGGACGGCGTGCTGCCGTCCGAGACCCTGCTGGTCGAATGGCCTCCCGGTGAGAACGCACCATGGGGACTGCTGGCTCACCGGCCTCCCGCCCGACAGCCCGATCCGTCGGCTCGTGCGCCTGGCCAGGATCCGCCGGCGCATCGAGCACGACTGCCACGAGATGAAACACGGCCTCGGCCTACTGTCCGGCGGAAGGTGAGCGAGCTGCCGTGCCGGGCGAGCGCCACGGAGAACGCGAGCGACAACGGGCCCGGCTCTTCGCGCGCGGTACACACGACAGCCCGCGGCGCCTCCTCGAGGTGAACGGCGAGGAAGGTGAGGAACTCACGGGATTCATTGCCGAGTTCGTCGATGCGCCAGCGCACGCCGATACGTTTGGTGGTCATCCAGGTGTGGCGCAGGTCGTACACGCACCTGCCGGCGGGGCTCACCGCAGATGATCCACGCTCCGTATCCGGGCGCCCCGGCCCGGCCGACCCCCCACCGGTCAGATGCCCTTCGCGGGAGCGACCCGGCCCGCGTAGGACAGTTCGGCCGTCAGCCAGCGGAAGACATGCGGCACCTGACGTTTCCACAGCCCGATGGTGTGCGGCCCGCTCACCTCGGCCACCACCACCCGCGTCGGGGGCGCTGCCGCCCGCCGGAGCGCGAGACCGTCACCGTAGCCGTCGTTGTGCCCGCCCGAGAGGTAGAGCGCGACGCGCGGCGGGGTGGTGGCGTGGCGCAGAATCCACAGCGGGTTGTTGACCCGCCGCAGCTCCGGGTCCCGGCCCGTGAGGGAGACCCGCTCGGCGGCCGGGTCGTTGTAGCCGGAGAGGCCCACGGCGGCCCGGTACCGGCCGGGGTGGGAGAGCGCCATCTTCACGGCGCAGTGCGCCCCGGCCGAGTACCCAGCCACCGCCCAGCCGCTCGCACGGCTCTGTGCGCGGAAGGTGTCGGTCACCATCTGCCGCACGTCCACACTCAGCCAGGACTCGGCGTCCACGACACCCGGCACATTGGCGCACCCGGTGTCCTGACCCGCCAGCAGATTGGTCCGTGGCTCCACGAGGATGAACGGAGCGATCTCCCCACTCCGCATCCCGGCCTCCAGCTGCGACTGCACCCGCAGGCTGCTGAACCACGCCTTCGCCGATCCGGGGAAGCCGCCGAGGAGCTCGACCACAGGGAACTTCCGGTGCCGGAAGGCCGGTTGGCCGTACTGCGGCGGCAGCCATACGTACACCTCGCCGCGCACCCCCGACACCCGACCGTTCAGGTGAGTGACACGGACGCCCCGGCCCATCCGTGCGTCGTGCGTCAGGCTGAAGTCCTGGACGACCTTCGGCTCATTCACCAGGTGCCTGTGATCCCCGAGTCCATCGCGCCCGAGGTCCGGCGCGGCGACGATGTGGTGTCCGGTGCCGAGCAGGTCGGCCCAGCTGTCGTACAGGCCGTTGGTGTTGTTGACCACCACGAAGACGCTCAGCACAGCTGTCGCCTGCGCGAGGACGACCATCATCAGGCGGACCGCGCCGCGCACCACGGCGGGGCCGCGTACCCTGCCCCACGTCAGCAGGGGAAGCAGCACGGTGACCACGGCCAGCGCGATCGTGGCCAGGAAGAAAGGTGTCCCCGTCAGGCTCATCACGCCTGGGAGGATGCCGTACGCACCACGATGGTTTACCCGCTTTCCCACCTTTTACGTCGAACGCGAGAGGCCGGAGATCGCTGTGTTGACGCGAGGAACCCTCGGCCAGTGTCCTCCTGGCCCGGTCCGCCCGGCGTGACGGCGGGCGATGGCCCAGCGGGTCAGTTCGTGGTGGCGCTGATCCGGATCGGGGCGATGCTGCCGACGTCGACGAACGCGACGATTTCGATCACCTTCACGGACTGCAGCAGGATCTCGGCAATCTCTTCGTCACTGACCAGGACGATCCGGACCTTGCCGAGTTCGTAGCCCTTGCCGATCTCCTCCTGCGGCACGACCTCGTCATCGGTCTCGCGGACCTTCCGGGTACGGATCCTGCCCATGCCCTCCAGGTGGACCTGGTGGAATGGGCCGACCGGTCCTCGGCCACGCTCACTACCTTGATCGGGATCGTGACGAGACCGAAGCTGATCGCTCCGGTCCACAGGGGCCACGACATGCCTACAGCCTGCCTCCGTCCCTCGGCATCTCTGCGCAGGGTCTCATTTTCCGTGCCGGAAACTCACGGTCACTGCCGGACGGATGGCGGTTGCGACATTGCCGTGAGGTTGGCCAAGAGCTGTCCCGTAACCCCTGGTGGATCGTCGCGCGGCGTCAGATGCGGTGCATCGCAAGGCGGAGGGACGTCCGCATACTGGATGCGTTCAGATATTCCGACAATGCGGCGAGGTGCTGTAGCCCGGCGCGTACGTGCTGTCCATGCTGGACGAGCCCGAGAGCGTGGCGCGCGAGATCAGCCGCTTCCTCACCACGCCCGCTGTCCAGCACGGCGGACGGAGCCGGCTTCCGGGGGCGACGGCAGGATGGCGGCAACTGTCCTGCGCGTGCGTACAGCTGGGTGCTCGCCGGGGGGATGTGTGACCCGGCCGCTCACCAAACCCGACGCCCGCGACCGGCCCAATTCGTCATCATCGGGCGGCTGATTCGGGACCCCTTGCCTGTCCCCCTACGTCCCCCTGAGAAGCCGCCCGCGTATGGTCACCGCCCGAAAACTGTCGCTACGTTTGCTTCGTTCACGGTCATCACGAATTGGAGCTGATTGATGCGACGCCGTCTGACTTCTCTCGCATTGCTGGGATCCGCCCTCACCATGAGTCTGGGCCTCGCCAGCACCGGAACCGCCTCGGCCGTCACCCCCACGGCGAGTGCCGGCATACAATACGTGAGCTACCAGGAGTGCGTTGCGGGTGGTGGCCAGATCGTTTTCCACTACATCTACCTGGGCTGCAGCGGCGGCAAGTACGACGGCTATCACATCGGCTGACCGTCACGGTCCTGCCGGATGCGCCCTGACGGCAGTATCCGGTGAGTTCCACAGCCAGGAAATGCCCGTACCGCGGTAGGCCGTTCCCTGGCCCAGTGATCTGCAGCCCGCCCCTCGCAGAGATGGGCGCGCTGCAGATCTCTCATGCCCACAGGTAAACGGCACTCCCTACCTGGGCACCGACAATCTCCGAAGTTGACGGCAACTTGGTCAACGCCCCTGTCTCTGCAAGATCTCATGAGGCGGGACACTGGGGCGGCGGTTCCAGTCGATCAGTAGATACGCCGTCGACGAAACGACACGGAGCTGAGACCACGGCGGATGACATGGTGTGAGACGCCGTGAGAACGCACAGGTCACAGCGTCGACAGATGACACGGGCCGCGAGAACCTACATCTGGTGCCCGGCAGCACTGATGAAGTCCTGGTCGGTACCGCCGCCTTGGAACAGGTACAGGACTGGATAGGTGCGTCCGCTGGTGTGGTAGCCGTCAGGAAGCAGGACATCGACGCCCGGATCCCAGCCAATCGCGTCGGTCGCGAAGGGGTAGTACCACATGCGGGGATCACTCTCATTTGCGGTCCACGATGCGCAGCCCGAAACCGTCGCCGACCGCACTGGCAGCCGACGCTGAGGCCATGACAGCAGTCGGCGACCGTGGCGCACCGCTGCGCACACCGGCCCCGCACCCGCCCGGAAGTGACAGCACGTCGCCCAAGGGTCCGTGGTCCATACCCCGCGTACAGCACCGTCCGCCCGACGCTCGTTCGCCCATTGTTCCGTGGCACGTTGTCCAAGAGTCGCTCCAGGGGCTCCCCTTGTTATGGATCAAGGCCATACGATGCGCTTGCGGAGCGCGCGCCGCGCAGAGGAATACAGGGGGAGGCGCGATGTCCGGGAGACCGCGTGACGGCATGTCCGACGCCATGCCGGGCGGAGCGTGGGGCACGCTCCCCGAGAGTGTGGAGCTGTACCGCCTGAGGCCGGACGGAGGCATCGAGCTGGCCGACCGCGAGGGCGCCCGCGAGCTCGGACCCGAGCGGGAATTCCTCCGCTTCATCGATGACGGGCAGTTCGCCCACTACCTGGTGGGCGACGCAGCGACCTCCCCCGAGCGTCCCTCGAACGCCACGGTCAAACTCGGTGTCGTGGGGCCGCGCAGCGCCTTCACCCCGCATGCCCACGGCGGTGAGCACTTCGTCCTCAGTCTGGGCCAAGCGGCGTGCGGCCTCTACGACGCGGACCGTGACCGGGTCACCGAAGTCCCGCTGACTCCTGGGATGCTGATACGGATTCCGGAGATGATGCCCCACTCCTTCGCGAACAGGAGCACCGATCCGCTGACGATCCTCGCAGCCAACACCGGTTACGGGATCGACCACGAGGACTACGCGATCACCGCCGGGGAGGCCGAGCGCCGCGCCGCGGGCGAGACCCCGACGAACAGCCAGGTGGCCGTGGCCACCGCCACCGACTACCGCGCACTCGCCGCCGCCCTGCGCGACATCGAGCACCTTCAGCGGGACCGCGGCATCGCCACCACCACCGTCCGCGAGCGTCTGGCCGCACGACTGCGCCGTGTGGCGACCGCACTGGAGGTCCACCGGTGATCTGTCCGCACTGCGAGAAGAACTTGCTCCGCAAGGAGCGCCCCAACAACACCTGCTCCCACTGCAGGCGCACGTACTCGCTCGACCCCAAGACCAATTCCCTCGGCCTCAGCGACCTGCGGGTGCGCAGGATCCTCGCCAAGGTGACGGAGGAGGGCAGGATAGCGGTGGCGCCGGACCAGTTGTGGTACGCGCTCTCGCGCACGCGCCTCAAGGAAAGCAACTTCGCGCCGGGGTGTGCGGGTTCCTCTCTCTTCGTGGGCCTGGTCGTCGGCTTCATCGGCGTCTTCACCGAAATCGCGTACCTCCTCCTCGCCTCGGGCGCCCTGCTGCTCGTCTCCGCGGGCTTCGCCCTCGCACGAGCCGCCGGTGCGGGCCGGGGGTTCCCGGCCATGAGCCGTGCGGCGTTCCGCTCGGAGGCGCTCGCGCCCTGGCAGAACGTGTACGGCGGCCTGCCGCCCGGGGTGGTCGACGACACCCCTCCCATTCCCTCTCGGACCAGAACTCGCGCGCCGTCCGGCGCTCAGCCCGGGGCCGTGCTCCTGTGCCCCGACCGATCTACCACGGCGTTCCTGATCGCCAACGGGCTGCCCGCCCGTTACGGGATCGCGCTCGCCAAGGATCTCGACGCGGTCCGCGCCCTGCCGACGCGGGGCCCGGTGATCGTGCTCCACGACGCCGACGCGCACGGGGAACTCCTCGTCCGACGCGTCCGCGAGAGTCTGGGGCAACGCACGGTGATCGACGCCGGATTGCCGCTGCGCACCGTCCGTGGTCTCGCCCGGGCCGTGCCCTACCGCGACCGGGACAAGCGGCCCGACCGGGAGACCATGGCGCGGCTCGCCGCGCTCGGGGAGTTCACCGAGGAGGAGCTGAAGTGGCTGGGAAAGGGCTGGCGGTTCCCGCTCGTCGGCGTGCCCCCCGCCCGGCTTCTCACCATCCTCACCCGGGTCGCCGAACAGGTCACCCGGAACGTCGATCCGGAACGGCGCCGCGCCGCGTCCGTGGGATTCATGACCTGGCCCGGCTCTACGGCCCAGGACCGGACGGATGAGCGGTGATCTGCCCCGGCTGCGCAGTCTCGCTCACCGACAAGGAGCGCACCGGCCGAGTGTGCGCCGGCTTCCTCACCTGGCCGCAGACCCCGCAGACCCCTCGGGCGCGGGGCACCGGCCGACCCGGCGCTGGCACGTCCAAGAAGGAAGGCACCAGCTCCGCATGACCCCGCGACGCCCCCAGGCCCCCGGAAGCGGGACCTCCATCGCCCCGGCTCCCCGAACCGGCCGCGGGCCCGGCGCCCGCCTCCTCGATCTCGCGATCACCGGGGCCGCCGCCCGCGCCGCGGGCCCCAGCGGCGTCAGGTTCACGGAACGGCAGCTCTACTACGAGACCTGCCGCGTCCTGAGCCCGGCCGCGACCCTGCTCACCCGCATCCCGCGGACCCCAGCCCCTCCCCTGCGTGTGCCCACGTTCACGCGCGCCCTGGAGGCACGGGGCAGGCAGACCGTGGAGGGCCTGCTCCCGCCGGTACCGTCGGCACCGCCACGGCCCCCGGCCACGCCCGATTCCTCCGAACCCGACCTCTACGCCTACGGGCTGCCCCGCCTTCTCGTCTGCCAGGACCGCTCGATCGCCCGCATGCTGCTCGCCAACCATGTGCATCTGGAGGCGGCCTGCCCCGTCCTGGCGGCGGCCGATGCCCTGCCGCTCGCCCCTCGCCTCGTCGCGGCGCTGGAGCGGGCGGAGGGCTCGACGGTCCATGTGCTGCACGACGCGAGCCCGGAGGGCATCGAGCTCCCGGCTCGGATCAGGGCCGCTCTCGGCCGCTTCCCCGGCATACGAGTGGCGTCGATCGGACTCGTGCCCCGTCACGCGGCGGCCCTGCGACTTCCCACCGGCCGCGGCCCGGCACCGGCTCCGCCTCTCGGACCCTGGCCTCCGGCACTGCGGCCCCAGGAGGCCGCGTGGCTGGCGCGGGGACGGTTCGCGCAGGTCGCGGCCGTGTCACCGCCCCGCCTGGTGCGTACGGTGCTGCGCCTCACGCGGGGGCCTCGACCGCCCCGGAACTCCATGTGGACCGAACTGCGCGGGCTGCGTACCACGGGTTTCCTGACCTGGCCCGCGTCGTGATCCACCGCGTCACCCGCCCGTGAACCGCGGGGTGACCCGTCCGAGAGAGCCCTGGCTCCCGCGGCCACGACCGCCCCACAGACCCGAGGAACGCACACGATGATCCGACCTCAAGAGATCGGTTACTCCGACGAACTGCTCGCCGACGGCAGTGTCCACCGGCGTTACGAGGACGGCCGGGAGGAGTGGCGCCACCGCGAGAGATCCCACAGCGATTTCGTGCGGTGGCACGACAACCGGAACGCCTCCGGCACCGACGAGATCCTCGGCAACCGCATCATCAAGCGCACCCTCGCCGACGGCACGGTGACGTATGCCCGGGACATCGGATACGGCCGCACCCTATGGGGCCGCGGCGAGACGGTGATGGTCAACCGGACGTCGTTCGGCGGCAGGATGGGTGTCATGCTCGCGGGCCTGGGCGTGGCGGGCCTCGCCATCACCGCCGCCCAGCTGCCGCCGCCCAGCATGAGCCCGGAGGAGGAAGAGGAGCTCCGCCAGCAGCAGGCACAGAGCCAGTCGTCGTCCTCGGGCGACTCGGGCGGAGGCGGGAGCGAGGATTTTGGTGACGGCGGGACGGGGCGATCGTCCCCTGGAACTATCCACTGATGATGGCGGCCTGGCGCTGCGCCCCGGCACTCGCCGCGGGCAATACTGTGGTGGTGAAACCGGCGGAGACCACTCCGGACACGCTGCAACTGCTGGCGGAGCACGCCGAGCGGACCCTGGGCGAGGGCGTGCTCCAGTCGCTTCCGGGAGACCGGCTAACGGGTCGGCTGCTCGTCGAGTCCCCCGTGGACATGGTCGCGTTCACGGGCAGCGGCCGGGCGGGACTGGATGTGGCGGCACGGGCGGGGACGCGCCGGATCAGCCTGGAGCTGGGCGGCAACGCCCCGGCTGTCGTGCTCCCGGACGCCCCGGCGGACACGTATGCGTCGCTCGCAGAAGCGGCCACGTACAACGCGGGCCAGAGCTGCGCGGCGCCGGCCCGGGTCATCACGCTCACGGAGAACTACGAGTCGACGGTAGCCCGCCTGACGGAGGCGATGGGCGCCCGGCTGGCAGGCCGCGACTTCGGCCCGCTGAACAACCCGGACCAGGTGGCGCGTTACGACTCCCTCGTCGCCTCCTCGTCGGCGAAGCGACAGCTGGCCGCGGACATCGCCGCCCCGCCCGGCGAGGAGCACGGCCACTGGCGCGCGGCCCTTCTCCTTGCGGATCTTCCGCACGACGACCCGACGGTCACCGAGGAAGTCTTCGGCCCGCTCCTCACGGTCCAGCACGCGGACACCGTGGAGGCGGCTCTGGGCCTGGCGAACAGTGTCCCCCAGGCTTTGGCGGCCAGTGTCTGGACGACCGATCTCGGCACGGGGCTCGATCTTGCGACCCGCCTCGACGCGGGCGAGGCCTGGCTCAACTGCCATCTGGTGCAGACGGCGGAGCTCCCGCACGGCGGGCGTGGCTCGTCCGGCCACGGCACGGACCTGAGCACGCTGGCGCTCCAGGAGTACCAACGGCCCAAGACGGTGACGGTACGGCTGTCGCCCGGCGTACGCGAAAGCTGAGGCGGAGGGCCACCGGACGACCTCGGTACGAACTGCGGCCCGGCCTTCCAGCCAAGCCGGCACCGGCAACGACTCGCGTACCGCCGCCCGGGCCCCACCAGGCGCTCGTGATCGCGAGGTGTGTGGAGTACGTGCTCGCGTTGGACTTCCAGCACAGAAATCAGTGTGTCGATGAGTTCGCTGAGCTGCTGACGGGGCATACCGGTCGGTTCAGGGTCCTGCAGCGAACGCCGCGTCAGGCGACGCGGCTCGGTCCGCCCCATTGTGGAGAACAGCGAGGCAGCCAAGCCGGTGAGGCGGGCATGACCGCCTCACCGACGCCCGTCACCGGTGGCCGCTCACGACGCGTTCGGACCCACGTCGGCCGCCGTGAGGGGACCGTGGACGGGGGGCAGTGTCGAGTACTCGTCGGCGCCGATGTCACGGGTGCTCCCGCGCGAGTGGCCGTCGATGTCATCGACCACAGGCGGACTCCCCAGCGTCGCGGCGTTGATCGCCGGGCTGCCTGCCGACAGCCGGAATACCCCGTCGGGCGCCTGCCGAAGGAGCGGGTCGACCCGGCGGTAGCCGCCGGAGGGGATGTTGCCGTTGGACGCCGCACCCCACAGGATGTTGCTCTGCCAGGTGAACCGGGTGGTCTTCCCCATCGCGACCAGGCTGCCGGCGCTGCCGACCAGGAGGTTGTCGGCGATGACCACGTCCTGTGGCTCGTAGTCCCGGGTCTCGCCCGAGAGCGTTCCGGCGTTGCCGAACAGGGTGTTGTGCACGATCACCGCGCGGTCGCACGCGTCATTGCCCCGCCTCTCGTCGGTCGTCTCGCCGGGGTGATGGTCGCGGGTCGTGCCGCTGCCGATCACCAGCGCGCGGCCCGACAGGCCGCCGAGGTAATTGTTGACGACCAGATGGTCGTTGCCGTAGACGCGCAGACCGTCGGCACCGTTGATCAGGTAATTGCCCTCCACCGTGGAGTGGTTGCCGTGCCGCAGTACGATTCCGCCACGGCTGTCGCGGATGGTGTTGTACCGGATGGTGTTGTCCGAGGACTTCACCGAGATGGTCTCGGGGTCTCCGTCGCACCGCTCGAACAGGTTGTACTCCACGACCGCGTTGGCGCTGGACAGCGCCCGGCCGCTGACGCCGAGCCGGATCGGCTCGCCGCCGTTGGCGCCGGCGAAGCTGTGGTCGGAGAAGTGGTTCTTAAAGATGTGCAGGTTCTGGGCCATGGCGGTCGAGCCGGAACCGTCGACGACGACGAAGATGCCCTCGGTCGTCTTGTCGTGGAAACGGTTCCGGTCAATCTTGACGTCGTCGCCCCGCACGACGACCCAGTCGAGCCCGCTGATGTCGGAAAACCGGAAGTCGTTACGGGTCAGCCGGATGCGCGGACAGCTCGCCGGGATCTCCAAAGTGGTGCTCTGCCTGAAGACGAAGCCACTGACGGTGATGTGGCTCGAGTCTCTGAAGACGAAGCCGCGCTCGCCGTGCAGCACCGCGCCGCCGCGGGATTCCGAGACGATGGTGATCGGTGCGTCACCGGTGCCATTCTTGCCCGAAACGCTGATGGCGCCACCCGACGGGACGGTGTACGTACCGTCAGCCAGGACGATCCGATCACCGGGAACCGCCCGGTCGATCGCCTTTTGAAGGTCGTTCAGGGAACCGACCGTCACCGTGGCCGCCGACGCGCTGGTCGACAGCAGGGCGGAGAGCGGCACAGCGGCGAACGCTGCGCCCAGCAGGGTGCCTGTGAGAAATGTGCGTCTTTGCACGACGCCTCCTGTAAGAAGGGGAAGGTGCTGGGCCAGCACCTTCAGGTTGGGAAACGCTCAGTGCCCTGTTACTAGGACACGAGCCAATGAAGACACTACGGATCGATCTCTCTGACCTTCTGGGAGCCGCCTATTGCCGGAGCGCGGCCGCGCTCGTGGCTCAAACCCTTGAGAAGTGGACCGACCGGCGCCCTGGGGGTGGGAGAAGCGGCGGAGCTGGGTGAGCGCAGCTGCAAGGCTGAGGAGGGAGGTACGCATTTGGGGCTCCTGTGTGGCGCGGTCGGTGTGTGGTCGATGGTGCGGACAACTGGTCTGTTCACAGCTTCGGTCCTTGCCCTGCCGCCCTGCTCACGTTCGGCTGACGTCTCACTAACGCCCGCGGAGCAGCCGTCAGACCTATCGCCCGAGGATGGAAAGCGGACTGCATCGAAGCGGGAAGACCCGACAGGCGCGGCACGAGACGTCCGTCGCAGTCAGTGTGCTGTACGTGGTGGGCACGTCGCAGACGGCGCAGGCCGAGGTCTTGTCGCCGGTCTTCTCCTTGGAACCGGCCCAAGTGCCGGAGGTGCCCGAGCCGGAGGCACCTCTGCCCGTCTCGCTCTCGGTGGCCGCGTCGTCCTGCTCGGCGCCGACGGTCCGAGGCGGAGGAGGATCAACCACGCACCGGAGCTTCGGATGCTGCTTCACCCGTCTGCGATCGATCTGCACCAGCCGCACTCTGCACAACCTGACCGAACAACCAGCCTTGCGGCGCCGCGAGAAGTGGAAAAGCTCAATGAAGGGCTGGTAAGCCGAAGGACCGGTACAGGCAGCGATAGTGCTGCCTGTACCGGTCCTGGCTCGCGAAGCGGGAGCTGAGCTTTCGGCTCAGTAGGCGGAGTTGACGTTGTCGATCGACCCGTAGCGGTCGGCGGCGTAGTTGGCGGCCGCGGTGATGTTGGCGACGGGGTTGGTGAGGTCGTTCGCGGTGCCGGTGACGCGATAGGCGTTGAAGGTCGGCTGAATGACCTGGAGCAGACCCTTGGACGGCACGCCGTTTTGCGCGTTGACGTCCCAGTTGTTCTGGGCGC
>NZ_JBEOVN010000067.1:0-33350 GCF_040295565.1 Streptomyces sp. NPDC002785
GGCTCCGGCGGCGATGTCCGGCCCTTCGAGTTCGCTCTGCGCGCGGGCCAGCAGCAGCACCCGCAGCCCCCGCTCGTTGAGCTGCTCGATCTCGGATCCGATGATCTGTAACGTTCCGTGATGAGAGGCGGAGCCGTAGACTACTTCGCCGTGCTGGCGCCTGATGGCGGCGAGAAGACGCAGAACTCGTTGCCTTCCGGGTCGGTGAGTACGACCCATCGGAAGCCGTGTTCAGTCTGCTCTCCAGAGGATTGCTGGGCACCGAGCCGTTCGAGTCGGTCGACCTCGACGGCCAGATCGGCGGTGCCGAAGTCGAGGTCCAGGTGCATTCGGTTCTTACCGTGCTTCGGCTCTGGGACTTGCTGCAAGAGCAGAGTTGGCGCCAGCGCGGGCCCGGTCAGGCTGAGGTAGGGGGGTGCGTCGAGGGCACGCCGGTATTCCAGCGGTGCGAGCGCGGCGAGCCAGAACTCCGCTTGCGCCTCGGTATCAACACAGTCCAGCGTCACGACGATCTGCATTCGGGCAATGTAGGAGCCTGCGCTCGCCTGCACGACCCATTTTCCGAGGACCGCGTCCACGTACGACAACTCGACACTCGGCCCCGGACGTTTCCGGGCACGCCGGGGACGGCCCAAGTAGATCACAGATTGATAACGGCGTGCAATCGGTGCCGGATGCGGGCCGTGTCGGACACGGCCCGCGCGCTGCGGCTACGCGGAGAAATGCTGTCCGACAGGCGGGCGCGGCAGGCGTTGCGACACGGGCCGCGGTGCCGTGCGGCTGTCGGACACGGTGGCTTGTCCGCTGGTCAGGGCCGGTGTCGTTGTCGGACGCTGCTCTAGTTGGTAGGCGAGCAGGCGCGGCGCGGTCCCGGGCGGGCAGACACCATGGGCCCACCCGGTCCGGTACATGTCCGCCAGCATGGCGACGGCGGTACGGATGGCGTCCGACGCGGTACCGCCGGCGGACATGATCACTGCGAAGTCGTCGCACACTGCGGCGTCGGCGCGCACCGACGGCCGGGTGCCGGGCTTCGGGGGCGTATGCCTCTTGGTGTTGTTCGGCTCGGTAGGGTTCGGTGTAGCCATGGCGGGGTTAGCTCCCGTAGTGGTTAGGGCCCGGTCGGTGATGTGCAGTCACCGGTCGGGCCTGCTGCGTTGACGGTTACTCGGCGGGCTGCTCGCGCAGCTTTCGGTACACGTACGACGGGGTCACGCCGAACGCGTCTGCGATGCGGTCGGGTGTCCAGCCGGCTGCGCTTGCCTCGGTCATCAGGGCTGGCAGGGTCGGCTCTACGACCTTCCAAATCAGGCGCGCGGACGCGGCCCGCAACAAGCGGTGATCGAGGGACTCGGCGGCGGCCTGTTCGGCGGCTTTACGGGCGTCGTACTCACGCAGGGCCGCGCGCATTTGCTCGGCGAGGTGTTCATCGGCCGTCGTCGGCGGCGCGCTGCTCATGAGTGTTTCTCCTTATCGGTGGGCCCGCCCCCGCACGATCACGGGGGCGGGCGGAACGGTACCGGTGGTCAGGCGAACAACGCGCCCTGTTCGGCGTCGGCCGGGAGATCGAGCAGCTCGGCGTCGGCCGGCGCCGCGGCGATCCACTCGCCCCGCCACGTTCCGTCGACGCGCTCGGCCTGCTCGATCATGGCGAGGACGTCGTCGAGTTCGGCGATGTGCGCCGCGGTCTTGGCCTTGGCCTGTCGCTTGGCCTCGCGCGCGGCCTCGACCATGTCGGCCGTCGGCTCGAACTGGTGCCGGCGCTTCGGGGCGTCGTCACACTCGGCGCCGTGCGTGATGCACCGCGGCGTCTCCTCGACGACGGCCTGCTCGACGACGTCCGCGGCGGTCTGCTCGGCGGCCTCGACGGCGTTGCACTCCTCGCACTCGTCGACCTGCTGCTCGGCGTCGCGGTGGTCGGGACACAGCAGATCCCATGTGTACGTCGGGTCGCCGGCGGGGGCGTCTTCCTCGACGTTCAGCTCGGCGGCCCGGTTCGCGGCCTGCACGGCGCAGTCGTACGCCTCGACGCATCCCTCGTCGGTGAATACGCCGGCTTCCTGGTTGGACTGCTTGCGGGCGCACGCCGTGATCGGGTTGCCGGTCGCATCCGCGCGGACGGTGATCCGGTGCAGGCAGGCCGGAACGACGCTGCACTCGGAAGCGATCCACTCGGCGCCGCCGGCGACGACGACGCGGGCCGGCTCGTTCGCGCGGTGCGTCATGCCCTCGACGGTGCGCACCTGCCCGTCGCCGCACACAACGCGGTCGCCGGACAGGAACGGCGCGGGCGCGGCCGGGGCCGGCTCGACCGCGGCGGCCGGCTTAACCGGAGCAGGCGCGGCGGCCTCGACGGGGCGGTGCGCGAACACGCACTGCGAGGAACGACGCAGCTTCTCGACGGTCCACCCGGCGCGCTCCATCGTCCATGCGAGGCAGTCGAGGCTCGCCCCGTACCCCTGCTCGTCGCGGCGGACGATGCGGCCCTCTTCGAGCCAGTACAGGGCGACGCGGCCCTGTCCGCGGGGGTCGAGCAGGTACCCGCGCACGCTGCGCTCGTCCTCGGTCGGCTCGGTGACGTCGTGGTGATCGGTCATGGTCGCCGCGGCGAGGCGGGCGAGGGCGACGCGGGCGGCGGCGACGTCGGGGTGCGAGGCGTTGCTCGGGGTGCTGCCCTCGGCGGTGCCTGCGTGCTCGACGACGACGCCCTCGACGACGCCCTCGACCGCGGCCGGCTCGACGGCGGCCGGGGCCGCGGGGTGGCTCTCGCGCACGACGCGGTTAACGGTCGTCGCGGCCTGCCCGGGGCGGTACGTCACGGTCTGCTCGACCATCTCGGTACGGGCGAGGCCAAGCTCGACGGCAAGGTCGACCATCCCGTCGCAGTATTCGCGCGACTGTCGGCCCCACGGCGTCCCGTCGGTGCGCAGGAAGTAGTACGTCTCGACGGTGGCCTGCTGCTCCTCGGCGGCCGGCTCGACGGCGGCGCGGTCGGTGAACAGGGCGCCCTGTTCGGTGTCGCGCTCGATGGGGAACAGGGTCTCGTCGTCGTCCTGCGCGCCGATCCACTCGCCGCGCCACGTTCCGTCGGCCGCGGCCTGCTCGTCGTCGGCCTGCTCGATGGTGTCGACCAGGTCGACCAGGGCGGCGGCGAGGGGGGACGCGTCGGCCAGGCGGCGGGCCTCGGCGCGCTTCTCGGCGGCGCGGTGGCAGGGCGCGCACAGCTCATATCCCTTGGCGAACAGGGCGACGGCTTCCTCGACGTCAAGGTACGCGGTGATGGCGCGACCACACAGGCCGTCGTCGTTGCGCGGCGAGTAGTGAACGCGCTTGCCCTTGCCGATCACGGCGTACGCGACGCCGGCCTGCTCGGTGAACGTCTGCTGCTCCATGGGGTTAGCTCCCGTGGTTGTGGTGGGTGCCGGTGTGCAGCCGGCGGGGTGAACAACCCACTGTACTAGGTTCAGAACTAAGTTCACAAGCACTCGCCGTCTTCCACCATCCCAACTCGGTCGCATAGGCTCGAAGTTGTCCGCGCTATGGGGGCCCGCCTCGGTTAGCCCGAGACAGGGCAAATCCCGCGTATATGGGAGGTGTGGACATGGGAGATCCTTTGAAGGAATCCCAGCGAGCTTCGTTGCTTCGCGAGTTGCTAAAGCGAGTTGCCGTCGGCCTGAGCGTCCGCGCTCTGTGGGCGGTAGTTGGCGGGGTAATGCGCGACAACTGACGCTCATGGGCGCCGGTGTAACCCCTTGCATCGGCGCCCGCTCTACCTAGGCCGCCTCGGGCATCTCTTGCTCGGCCGCAAGCAACAGCGGGAGGCAGGCCGGCCACCCCCACATGCGTCGGCCGCGGTAATCGCGCTCGGTGTCCGCCCCGCACGCCTCCCCCGTCCGGCAGATCACGGTCGGCGGGTCGGCCGGCGCCGCACGGACGGCCAGGGCGCCCCCGCACGACGGGCACGGGGTCGGCAGAGTGCGAGTTTCAGTGATCGCGTCTGCGGCAACGATGCGGGCGACGCGCTGCTCGCAGGCCCGGACCACCCGCGCGGCTTCGTGCAGCGCCCACTCGGGGAGCGGTGCGAACGGGGCGGCGAGCAGTGCGTCGCCGAGCAGCAGCTCGGGCTCGGTGTCCTCGTCGAGCACGCGGCCCTCGACGTACACAGCAGCCCAGTGCAGCCCATGCGCGCGGGATCCCGTGGCGGTGCGCGCGTCGGGTGCGCCGGGGTCGGGGAACGTCCAGCGGCGGACGTCGTCGGGGCCGGCGTGCTGTACGGCCGCGGCGAGGGTGTCGGCGAGGTCGAATACCTGCTGCTCGACGAACAGGGCGACGTCGAGGGCGTCGAGGTTCGCCGGCGCGGGGTGTTGGCGCAGGGTGAGGGGCGCCCGGTCCTCGACCAGTAGGGCCCCGTCGTCGGTGGCCCCCGTGTTCAGGAATGCGCGGGTCTCGGCCGGCGGCCATGTGGTCGAGGCGGGCGGGGTCTCGACGGCGGCGAGCAGGGCGCCCCACTGCTCTCGGATGGTGCGCAGGCGCTCGGCGGTACGGATGGCGACGGGGTGCTGCACGGCTGGTGTCTCCTCGGTGGTGCGGCGGGGCGCGGCCTGCTCGGTGCGCCCCGCGGTGCTCATTCGGCGGCGGGCGTCTGCTGGTGGATGCGGTGCGAGGCGACCAGGGAGCAGCGCCGGCAACGACGGTGACGGCGGGGTGTCCATGACGGGACGACGTCGACGGGCTCGGCCTAGTGGGGCTGCTCCTGCTCGGCGTCGCATCCGGGACATGAGTCCTGCATGAGCACGTACTCATGTGCGCACAGCACGCGCGGGCGGGCGGTCACTGCTGCTGCTCGGCGAGGGCGGCCTCGGCGACGGCCGCGCGCTCCTCGGCCTCGACGATGGCCTGTTCGGCGGCGGCAAGGCGCTGCTGCTCCCGGCGTACCGCGGCCTGTTGTCCGCCGGACTCCCGGCGGTAGCGGTCGCCCTCGGCGAACTCCTCGTCGAGCAGGGCGCGCAGGCGCTCGGCCTCGGCCGGGGCGGTGCGGGCGTAGCGGGCGAGCAGGTTGTCGACCTGCGCGCGGCGGTCGAGGCGGGCCTGCTCCCGTACGGTGCGGCGGCTCATCGTGTCACCACTGCGGCGCGGGGGACGTCGTAGAACGCGAGCAGCTCGCCCTCGACGACGCGCAACTCGGCGTCGTCGACGGGGCGGTCGGCCCGGGTGAGTTCGGTGCGCACGGTGTCGAGCAGGTCGACGACGTCGAGCAGGGACGCGGGGAGCGGCAGGGCGTGCTCGGTGCGGGTCAGGTGGACGGTACGGCGGGTCGCGGCGGTCACTGCTGCGTCTCCTCGGCGGTCGGGGTGTTGGCGGCCGGGCGAGGGTCATGTGCGGGCGTCCGGCCCTCGATCTGCGCTGCGAGGTGTCGCAGGATGCCGGCGACGGTCGACGGGGCGAGGTTCGATACGACGTCGGCCGGTCCGTTGTTCGGGACGGTGATGATCAGGCGGTGCGTGTCGAGCGATGCGACGGCGACGGCGTCGGGCGTCTTGGGCACGGGGCGGGCTCCGTTCGGGAGGGGGCGAAAGGGGGAGGGACGGGCGCCGCCCCCTGCGCACGGGGGCGGCATCGACCGGTCGCGGGCGCGATCAGTACGGGGGCTCGTCGCTGTATCCGCCCTGGTACTGCTGCTGCTGGTACTGGCCCTGCTGCGGGGGCTGCTGCTGGCGCTGTGCGGGGCGCTGCTGCTGCGCGGTGTTCCACGGGTCCTCGGCCGGCTGCTGGCGCTGCTGCTGGCCGTTGCTGCCGTTCTGGCCGGTGGTCTTGGTGACGGTGGCGGTGGCGCGCAGCAGGGACGGGCCGACGTCCTCGACGTCAAGCTCGACAACGGTTCGCTTGACGCCCTCGCGGTCCTCGTACGAACGCTGCTTGAGTCGGCCCTGCACGACGACGCGCGTTCCTCGGGCGAGGGACGCGGCGACGTTCTCGCCGAGGGTGCGCCATGCCGAGCAGGTCAGGAACAGGCTTTCCCCGTCCTTCCACTCGTTCGCGGTCTTGTCGAATACGCGGGGGGTGGATGCGACGCGGAACGCTGCGACGGCCGCGCCGCTGGGCGTATACCGCAGCTCGGGGTCGTCGACCAGATTTCCAACAACGGTGATGACGGTCTCGCCAGACAACGGCTCTCCTCTTTCGAGCGTGAAACGAAAAGCGATAAAACGGATCGTACGTGAAATCTATCGGGCATGGGTCGCCCTGTCCTCCCGGTTGGGGAGGGGGGTTATCGGATCCCGCGACGGCCGACGACGTGCCGACATGTGCGACGGCCGCGGCTGTCGCGGCTGGTCGGGGCCTGCCTCATGAGTCGCTCGTACAGGTCGAGTTCGTCGTCGGCCTGGTCGTCCTCGACGGCCTGGTGCTTGACGTGCTCGGCCCGGTCGGGCGGTTCGTACGGGCTGCTGCTCATGCGGCGGTCTCCTGACGGTGCAGTGCGGCGGCGGCGAGGTCGACGCGGGAGGGGTGCGGTTGCGCGCGGCGGGCGTTGCCCCGGGCGCCTCCGTCGAGGCCCATACGGCGGTTACGGCACGGCTCGCCGGCGAGGGCCTGGCACCACTGGCACCGGACGGCGAGCGGGTCGGGGCGCCCCTCGACGGCCGCGGCTTCCCGTGCGGCCCGGGTCGGCCGGTAGCGGGAAAGCTCGGCGCGTACGGCCGGCGGGATCACGGAACCGATGGCGCGCAGGCGGGCCTCGACCGCAGGGTCGATCGTGGCGCCGCTGGTGATGGCGGCCTGCTCGTTCGGGGGCCGCTGTCCGGCGAGGACGGCGTGCCGAGTGCCGAGCAGCTCGGCCCGCCATGACTCGACGTCGTCGGGGTCGGCGGACGGGACGGGGTCGGTGTGCCGGGCGAGGCGGTCGGCGCTGTGCTTGCTCCACTGGCGGGCGATGTCCACGGGCAGGATCGGGTAAGGCGAGGTCACGACGTGCGACCGGATCGCGGTACGGGCGTCCCACCCGTATTCGGTGGCGAGGGGCACGTCGCCGAGCAGCTCCTGCCACTGGTCGACCTGGTCGCGCAGCTCGCCCGGGTCGATGCGCATCGTGCGGGGGTCAAGGCGGCCCATGTAGGCGAGCAGGCCGGCTATTTCGCGGCGGTCCATGGGTGTTACTCCGTTCCGGTCGGGGCGTCGTCGAGCAGGGCGAGCAGGGCGGCGGTATGTGCATCGGCGCGGGTCATGCCGGCCGGTGGGGCGGGGGCGGCGGGGGATCCGCCGGGCAGGGCGTAGAGGTTCGGGCGGCCCGGGGCGGGGGTGCGCTCCCGGGTGATCCACGAACGCCAGTCAGCAGCCCATGCGGCGGCGGCGCGGGGAGCAGCAGGGGCTCGGTACGCGCGCCACTTCTCGTCGGCGGCGCGTAGTCCGTCCTCGCCGAGCCGGTCGAGGTGGCCCTGCTGCTGTGCCCATGCGAGGGCGTCGTCGTCGACCTGCCACTCGGCGGCGGGGGTGAGAGCAGCAGCTCTCTTACCGTTCACCTTCGGTTCTCTTCTGTTCTGGGGGTCGGATTCCGGTCCTGCGCCGGGTCGGATTCCGGTCCCCCCCGGGGCCGTATTCCGGTCCCCCGGGTCGGATTCCGGTCCCCCCTCGGACGGGTCGGCCGGGTCGGATTCCGGTCCCCCGGGGGCCGCATTCCGGTCCCCCTCGGCGGGCTGCTCGGCGAGGAATCGAGCGGCGGCCGGGAGGTGGTAATACGTCTCTCCGCGCGGTCCCTTGCGGCCGGGGAGCAGCAGCAGCTCGTCGCCGGCGAGCAGCTTGTCGAGGGCGTCACGCACGGCCGTACGGGATGCGTTGGCGCGCTTCATGAGCGCCGGGACGGACGCGTACGCCATGCAACGCCGGTCGACGCACCGGTCGGCGATCAGGGCGAGGACCATACGGGCGGTGCCCTTGCTGCTGCTGTGGTCCCACACCCATTCGCGGGCGTCGTAACTCATCGGGCGATGTCTCCTAGGTCGAGGTCGAGGGCGAGCTGCTCGACCTTCGGGGGGCGGCAGTCGTACGGGGGGAGCGCGCCGGGGCGGTGCGAGTGGTGTCCGCGGGGCGGCCGGCGTTCGAGGGCGCACTCGACGACTTCGCGCGGCGTCATCCGGCGGCCGTTCGGCCGGGTGATGGCGAGGGGGTGCGGGGTCGGGTCGAGCAGGTCGCCCCCCGGCGTGCGGATCACGGGGACTCCGCACGCCGGGCAGGGGATCGTCGGGGGTGTCAGGGCGGGCCGTCCTCGGCGGCCGGCCGCGGCGCCGGCGTGCCGGGCTCGGGCTTCCCGGCGAGGGCCGCGGGCGTGTGCAGGGGGCACCGGTACCCGGGGAGGTACCGGCGGGCTCCGGGGATCCGGCAGTACCGGGAACGGGCGCCGATCCAGTGCGCGCACTTCATGCGGCGCTCACCTGCTCGACCAGGGCGAGGGCGTCGACCTGCCCGGGGCCGGCCGCGGCCTGCTCGGTCCTCGGCTTCCGCCGGCGACGCTTCCGCGGGACAGCCGGCACGGTCTCGGGGTACGGCCGGTCGTCGCCCCCGATGCCGAGCTGCACGGCCGGGGGCGGGAGCAGCAGGGGCCACTCGACGCGGGCGAGGGCCTGCCGGTTCTTCGCCGGCACTGGGGCGAGGGGCTCGTCGAGCCAGTCGTGCCCCATGGCGAGCAGCGCGTACGCGTCGGCCTGGTTGTCGTCGCGCAGGGCGACCCCGTACCGCGGGCCGACGGCCTCGACAACGGCCTGCTTTCCGGCGCGGCCGTCACCGGTCGCGTACTTCGCCCGGGCGGTCGGGGTGACGACGGCGACGGGGATGTTGCGCGCGGCGAGGCGGTCGACGACCAACCACCAAAGGCCGGCCCGGTCCCACGTTCCGGCGCCCTTCGAGCCGTAGCTCGGGCCCTCGACGACGGCGAGGTCGCACGCCCCGACGGTGTCGAGGATTCGGCCGGCGAGGCGGTGCAGCCGTGCGCGCCGCATGGCGTACGTGTCGGTCCGCTTGCCCTTGCTGCCGAGGGTCTGCGCCCAACCGGCGCCGGCGACGCCGGAACCGGTCAGGGACAGGTCGAGTCCGCGAACAATGCGGCTCACGCTGCAGCCTCGCTCTCGTCGGCCTGCGGCGCCGCGGCGGTCGTCGCGGCGGGCGGCGGCGGGGCGAGGGCGGGCAACACGATCGGGGCGAGGACGCCGGACCGCCACGCCTCGCCGACCAGGTCGCGGCCGGCGCGCTTCACCTTGGTTGCCCGGGTGAAGTTCACGGAGTGCGTACGGGCGCGGCTCGGCTTGATCTCCACGCCGGGCACGTCGAACAGTTCGCCGGTCTCGGCGTCGTGCACCTGCGCGACGCCGGCGGCCGTCATCTGTTCGAGCAGCAGCGCGACGAACCGCGGCTGCACGGCCTTGACCAGACGTGCCGGCACGGGCCGAACCAACCGGGTCATGGCCTCGCTCGGGAACGTCTTGTGCGCCCACTCGACGAACGCCTGCTCGTCGGTGATCTTGGCGGCCGTCTCGCCGCCGGACAGGCGGACGTCGCCCACCTTCGTCCCGTCCGGCAGCGTGGCGTCGAACTTCGTTCCGCCCGTTGTGCGCTGCTGCTCGTCGAGCATCGCCTGCACGTCCTTACGGGCGTCCTTGTACGCCGCGTCGACCTGGTCGAGCAGGGCCTTTAGAACGGCCTCTTTCGTCGTGGCGGCCTTGACCTGCGCCGCGGTGTACTTCGGCGCCTCGACGGCCTGCTCGGTGCTCTCCTCGGTGCTCACGCGGCGACTCCCTCGGCGGCGGCGCGCAGGTCCGCGGTAAGGCCGGCGAGCTGCTCGACCGTGCAGTCGGCGGCCTTGCAACCGGCCTCGGCGACGGTGATGTCGTCGAGGTGCGACGGGTCGAGGGCGAGGGCCTTACCCGCGGCAAGGAACTCGGCGACGGCGACGGCGTGCTGCTGCCGTACGGCGTCGGCTTCCGGATCCGGAGTGACGGGCCCGGACGGGACGGCCGCGGGGCGCGCGGGGCCGGCCTTCTTCGCGGCCGGCTTGCTCGGCGCCTGCTGCTTCGGGGCCCGCTGCTGCGCGGCCTGCTCCTTCTGCTGCGCGACGGCGTCGAGTTGGGCGAGGTACTCCTGCGGGGCGCCCTCGGCGACGGCCGCGGCGCGCACCTGGTCGAACCGCTCGCGCGACTCGGCGGCCTGCGCGTCGGCGAGGTAGTCGCGCGACGGCCCACCCTGCGCGGCCGGCTGCTGGTCCGGCACGGCCCGGGGCCGCTGCTGCTGCGGGGGCGCCTGCTGCTCTTGCGGCGGCGGGGTCTCCCACGGCCCGCCCTCGGCCCGCGTGCTGCGCTGCACCTGCTGCTCGACCGCGGCCTGCTGCTCGACGACGGGCGCCGGCTCGGGCTTCACGGGGGCGTCGTCCGGAACGGCCGGGGCCTCGACGCTCTCGGCCGTCTTCGGCGCGGTGTGCGCGGCCGACCACAGACCGACGGCCGCGCGGGATCCGTCGTTGTAGAGGCTGAGTCCGAACTGATCACCCAAGTTGACGGCGCAACGCTTCAACGCCTGCGACAGGGCCGTTTTCATGGCCTGGTCGTGCGCGTCGCCGAGGGACTTCTGATTGATCCCGTCGCCCATGGCGGCGTCGTCCCACGTGCTGATCACGCGGCCGTCGAGGGTCTTCACGGCGAGGCGCACCTGCGCCCGGTACACAACGGTCCACCGGCCGGGGTTGATCTCGACCTGTGACACGCAGGCGAGTTCGAGCGTCTCGTCGGCCCAACCGCAGAAACCGAAAACGCGGTTAAGCCACCGGCGGACGTCCCACGCTTCGAGGTGCGACTGCCCGCGCAGGTTCTGCACGCGGCTCGGGTTGATTGGGGCAAGCAGGGTCTTGACCTGCTCGACGGCGAGGTCGGCAGGGCCGGCGAGGTCGGCCGGGGCGTTGCGGTGAAGGGGAATGACGGTCACGCGGGAACTCCGTTCGTGCTGGGCAGGTCGAGGACGTCGAGCAGGTCCTCGCGGGCGCGGTCGAGGCCGGCGGCGGCCGACTCGCGCCCGTAGTCGGTGGCGGCGGGGTAGTGCCGCATGTGGTCGGCGTGCGAGCGGGCGGCAGCGAGGTCGAGCAGCAAGTGCTCGACCGTGGCCGGCTCGTCGGCGTACGCCTCGGCGAGGGCGTCGAGGACGGTCTCGGCGGTCATCGGGCGTCCGCCGGCATGTCGGGGGTGAGGCGGAGCAGCCGGCCGGCGCGGACGTCGTACCGGTACTCGCCGCTCTGCCACTGCGCCCGGGGGTAGGCACGGCGCAGGGCGCCGTACGCGGCGCGGTGCTGGTCGGCGTCGGCGGCGAGCGGCAGGCGCAGAACGTCGGCGAGGTGGACACGCACGGCGACGCGGGGGCCGCGCGGTCCGGCCTCGGTGTAAACGGGCGTCGTGTGCACGGTCTCGACGTCCGGAACGACGGCGCGCAGGTTGCGGGCGACCATGACGGCGCGTACGGCCTCGGCGGCGGTGGGACGAGTACGGTTCATGACGGGACCTCTCGTGCCGTGTACGGGGGTGTCTCTCGCCGCAGGTCCGCCCTTGGAGGGGCACTCTGGGGGAGACCCCGACCGGAGACCCCGAGGCGGTGAGACGCGCATGGTGGCCGACAAGAGCGCGTACGACTGGCGGTTCGGCTCCGGCCGCCCCTGCCTGGACCTGGTGGCCACAGGAATCGGCACCTTTGGCGCATGCGAACTGCTCGACGGCGCCGAGCGCCTCGCCGACTGGCTGGTGGCCGCCGGACTCGTACCGAGCGGCACCCACCTCGGTGCCGTGGACGACACCTGGGTGGTGCGCTTCCGCCAGTTGAGGACCGGCGTCGACTGCCTGCTGACCGCCGAGCTCGGTGGCCGCAGGGCCGAGAGCGCCCTGGAGCGGGTCAACGCGCTCGCCGAGGCCGCACCACCGGCGCTGCGAGCCGTACGCGGAACACGCGGCATGCTGGTGCGGACACTGAGCGCCGATCCCGAATGCGGGGCACTGCTGGCCGCCGTGGCCCGCGACGTCGTGGAGCTCCTGACCGACCCCGTGGCGCGAGCCGGCCTGCGCCGCTGCGAGGCCGGCAACTGCCGCCGCCTGTACCTGGACACCTCGCGCGGCCGCCGACGCCGCTGGTGCTCCAGCGAGGTGTGCGGGAACCGGGAGCGGGTGGCCCGGCACCGGCGCCGGGCGGCGGCCGTGGCGGTCACGGATGAGGGCGCGGGCGTGGAAGCGGCACCGCCGTAAAGAATTTTGAAGCCGGTCCGAATGGATCGCGGTTCCCTTCCGTATTCGATGACCAAGGAGCTCCACAGGGTCTCGACCGGGAGGTTCGGGTACGTTCGACGGCAGGCGGCTGGTGGAGGCCGACGCCTGATCGAGACCCCGCCGTGCCATTTCGATACCCGCGGCAGGTGCGCGGCGGGCCCCCTTCGCATAAGGTTGACGGCTGCCCAATGCACGTCAGAAGGGGGCCTCGGTGGCCGCGCAGGATGCCGCTGTCGATTCGATGCGGGACCGGGAAATCGGTGTCGAGCAGGAACATCTCGACCGTGTTTATCACCGCCTCGAAGAGAAGATCCATGAGGCGGAATTTCTCATGAGTGACGCCGTCAAGCGCGGCCAGGTCGGTACCCCTGGAGCGCTGGCCGAGCGCGATGCCCAGGTGTTCCGGGCCGGAATCCACCTCAACCGGCTGAACAGCGAGTTCGAGGACTTCCTCTTCGGAAGGATCGATCTGCTGCTCGGCAAGGACGGCGAACGGGGCCCGGACGGCGCGTACACGTCCGTCGAACCGGCCGACGACGCCGTACGCGACGACAACTCCGCCGATATCGCGGAGACGCTGCACATCGGCCGGATCGGGGTCCTCGACTCCGACTACGCGCCGCTGGTCATCGACTGGCGCGCGCCGGCCGCCGCGCCGTTCTACCGGTCGACGCCGAAGGAACCGGGCAGGGTGGTACGCCGCCGCGTCATCCGCTCCAAGGGCCGCAAGGTCCTCGGGGTGGAGGACGACCTGATGCGCCCCGAGCTGACCGCGTACCTGGGCGGCGACAAGCTCCCCGTCATCGGCGACGGCGCACTGATGGCGGCGCTCGGCCAGGCCCGCAGCCACACGATGCGAGACATCGTCTCCTCCATCCAGGCCGAACAGGACCTGGTGATCCGGGCCCCCGCCGCCTCCGTCACCGAGGTGTCCGGCGGCCCCGGCACCGGCAAGACCGCCGTCGCCCTGCACCGCGCCGCGTACCTCCTCTACCAGGACCGGCGGCGTTACGCGGGCGGCATCCTCGTCGTCTCGCCGACCCCGCTCCTCGTCGCCTACACCGAAGGTGTGCTGCCCTCGCTGGGCGAGGAGGGGCAGGTCGCGATCCGCGCCGTCGGCTCGCTCTCCGACGAGGCGGCCGGCGTCGAGGGCGCCACCACGTACGACGAACCCGCCGTCGCCCGGATCAAGGGCTCCTCCCGGATGCTCCAGGTGCTGCGCAAGGCGGCACGCGGCGCGCTGGAACAGCCCGGCACCCCTCGCAGGGCGGAGGACCGGGACGGCCAGCTGTCCTTCGGTGACGGAGCCGACGAGGCCCCGGTCACGCCGACCCGGCTGCGGGTCGTCGCGTTCGGCGCCCGTGTCGAGCTGAACGCCGACGAGCTGCACCGCATCAGGCAGTCCGTCCTCGGCGGCACCGCCCCGGTCAACCTGCTGCGCCCGCGCGCCCGCAGGCTGCTCCTGGACGCCCTGTGGAAGAAGTCCTCGGGCCGGGGCCGCTACACCGACCCCGAGCTGGCGGCCGAGCTGCGCTCCTCCTTCGACGAGGACGTCTCCACCGAGACGCCCTTCCTCGACTTCCTCAACGCCTGGTGGCCCGAGCTCACCCCGCGCGGGGTGCTCGCCGCGATGGCCGACGAGAAGCGGCTCGGCCGCTGGGCGCGCCGGGTCTTCAACCAGGGCGAGGTGCGCCGCTTCGCCCGCTCCCTGAAGCGGCTCGACAGCGAAGGGAACGGGCCGCTCTCCGTACACGACGTGGCGATCCTCGACGAGCTGCACACGCTGCTCGGTACCCCGTACCGGCCGAAGAAGAAGCGCGAATTCGACCCGCTGGACCAGCTCTCCGGTCTGGAGGAGCTGATGCCGCAGCGCGAGGAGACCCAGCGTGAGCGGGCCGAGCGGCTGGCCGCGGAACGTACGGAGTACGCGCATGTCATCGTCGACGAGGCGCAGGACCTCACGCCCATGCAGTGGCGCATGGTCGGCCGCCGTGGCCGGCACGCCACCTGGACGATCGTCGGAGACCCGGCGCAGTCCTCCTGGTCCGACCCGGACGAGGCGGCCCGGGCGCGCGACGAGGCGCTCGGTAACCGGCCGCGTCGCCGCTTCACCCTCACGGTCAACTACCGCAACCCGGCGGAGATCGCCGAGCTGGCCTCGAAGGTCCTGGCGCTCGCGATGCCCGGAATGGAGTCACCGGCGGCGGTCCGTTCCACGGGTGTGAAGCCGCGCTTCGAGACCGTGCGGGGCGGCGATCTGGCCGCTTCGGTGCGCGAGGAGGCGCGGCGCCTGCTGGCCGAGGTGGACGGCACGGTGGGTGTGGTGGTCGCGATGCACCGCCGGGCGCAGGCGAGCAGCTGGCTCGCCGAGCTCGGCGAGCGGGTGGTGGCGCTGGGCAGCCTGGAGGCGAAGGGCCTGGAGTACGACGCCACGGTGGTCGTCTCGCCCGCGGAGATCGCGGACGAGTCCCCGGCCGGTCTGCGGGTGCTGTACGTGGCGCTGACGCGTGCGACGCAGCAGCTCACGGTGGTCTCGGGGGAGCGGGACCTGCCCGACGAGGACGGCGTCCCGGACCTGCTGAGGGACTGAGGCAAGGAGCAGAGGCACCGTCGGCGGGACAGATTTTTGAACCGGCCTGTCCTGTGGGAATCACTTCTGTGGGGTCTTTGTTAGCCTGGTGTCGGCACCGGCTCGATCCAAGCCCCCGGGCCCAACCTTCGTCGCTTCGAGCGACCACTTGCCGCGAGGCGAGCATGGCGGGTCGGTGCCGCTTGAACAAGAAGACAGACCCGCGTCACCTTCCGGTGGCGCGGGTCTGTTCTTGTTTACGGACCTGGCAGCTTCCTTACGGACTTGGCTGCTTCCGGCACCCGGTCGGGAGCGGTTGAGGGTCCCACTGAGCGGCCATCTCTCATATGCTGGAAAATGCTTTCCGAAACGTGGCAGTCATTACCGGCTACCGGCCAGTAGGTGCGACGATCGGGAAGCGTGTCCGAGGCAAGTGCCCCGGCCGCGCGGCAATGAAGCTAAGGAAAGTGAAGGACTCGGCCATGGCAACGGCGCCCAGCGTCTCGTACTCGATGACGGTCAGGCTGGAGGTGCCCGCGAGCGGCACAGCGGTCTCCCAGCTGACCACGGCCGTGGAGTCCTCCGGCGGTTCGGTCACCGGCCTCGATGTGACCGCCTCCGGCCACGAGAAGCTGCGGATCGACGTCACCATCGCCGCCACCTCCACCTCGCACGCCGACGAGATCGTCGAAAACCTGCGCGGCATCGAGGGCGTCGTGCTCGGCAAGGTCTCCGACCGTACGTTCCTGATGCACCTCGGCGGCAAGATCGAGATGGCGTCCAAGCACCCCATCCGCAACCGTGACGACCTCTCGATGATCTACACCCCGGGTGTGGCCCGGGTCTGTATGGCGATCGCCGAGAACCCCGAGGACGCCCGCCGCCTCACCATCAAGCGCAACTCCGTCGCAGTCGTGACGGACGGCTCCGCGGTGCTCGGCCTCGGCAACATCGGCCCGATGGCCGCCCTCCCGGTGATGGAGGGCAAGGCTGCCCTCTTCAAGCGGTTCGCCGGCATCGACGCCTGGCCGATCTGCCTGGACACCCAGGACACCGACGCCATCGTCGAGATCGTCAAGGCCATTGCCCCGGGCTTCGCGGGCATCAACCTGGAGGACATCTCCGCACCCCGCTGCTTCGAGATCGAGGCACGGCTGCGCGAGGCCCTGGACATCCCCGTCTTCCACGACGACCAGCACGGCACCGCGATCGTGGTCCTGGCCGCGCTGACCAACGCACTGCGCGTGGTGGGCAAGGGAATCGGGGACGTGCGGGTCGTCATGTCCGGGGCCGGAGCGGCCGGTACGGCCATCCTGAAGCTGCTCATCGCCGCGGGCGTCAAGCACGCCGTCGTCGCCGACATCCACGGGGTGGTGCACGCGGGCCGCGAGGACCTGGTCTCCGCCGACGCCGACTCGCCGCTGCGCTGGATCGCCGACAACACCAACCCCGAGTCCATCACCGGGACCCTCAAGCAGGCCGTCGTGGGCGCCGACGTCTTCATCGGCGTCTCCGCTCCGAACGTGCTGGACGGCGCCGATGTCGCCGCCATGGCCGACGGCGCGATCGTGTTCGCGCTCGCGAACCCGGACCCCGAGGTGGACCCGGCAATCGCCCGCCAGACGGCGGCAGTTGTCGCCACCGGCCGCTCCGACTTCCCGAACCAGATCAACAACGTGCTGGTCTTCCCGGGTGTCTTCCGCGGTCTGCTGGACGCCCAGTCCCACACTGTCAACACGGAGATGATGCTCGCCGCGGCGCGCGCCCTCGCCGATGTCGTCGCCGAGGACGAGGTGAACGCGAACTACATCATCCCGTCGGTCTTCAACGACAGGGTCGCGGGAGCGGTCGCCGGCGCCGTCCGGGATGCCGCGAAGGCGGGCGGTGCTGTGACAGGCACCACGTTGGCCTGACGTACGGCGCGTCGCGGGTCGCGGCGCCCCAAACGCCCCTTTAGGGTGGGCGGGCGGCGCGTCCCGCAGAGCCCCGCATCCGCTGCGGACCGCTTTCGGGGAGTCGACGGAACGTCACCACGATAGAGGCAGTGGTGCTTTTCGTGTGACTCCGGAGGGTGCCGGATTGGCTTTCCCGCCGCAGGTGGGGGCAGGATGCGTAATCGGGCGCGAGGGTCTGACTGCAGACCCGGGTCCGGGGACTGTCCGAGGGCCCTGGCAGCATCGGCTTCGATCTCACGCCTCACAGGCAAGAAGAACACGGGAGTAACAACATGAACCGCAGTGAGCTGGTGGCCGCCCTGGCCGACCGCGCCGAGGTGACTCGCAAGGACGCCGACGCCGTGCTGGCCGCGCTCGCCGAGACCGTCGGTGAGATCGTCGCCAAGGGCGACGAGAAGGTCACCATCCCCGGCTTCCTGACCTTCGAGCGCACCCACCGTGCCGCTCGCACCGCTCGTAACCCGCAGACCGGCGACCCGATCAACATCCCGGCCGGCTACAGCGTGAAGGTCTCCGCGGGCTCCAAGCTCAAGGAAGCCGCCAAGGGCAAGTAAGCCCCACAGGCGCGACGAAGGGCGGTCACCCGGTCAGGGTGACCGCCCTTCGTCGTACCGGCCCGAGAGGGCCCGTTCTGGGCTTCTGCCGCCATCGTGGACACAGGGGTGCGAACCCGCCCCCTCCCGTGAACGAACAACGGGGGCCCGGGGCAGCGCCCCGAACCCCCGTCAGCGGCCGTCAGGCGCCACGCCTCAGACCAGCGCTCCGCCCGGCAGCTCCACCTTCGCGCCGAGCTTCTCCAGCTTCTCCATGAAGTTCTCGTAGCCGCGGTTGATCAGGTCGATGCCGTGCACCCGCGAAGTGCCCTGCGCCGCCAGCGCGGCGATCAGGTAGGAGAAACCGCCGCGCAGGTCCGGGATGACCAGATCCGCGCCCTGCAGCTTCGTCGGCCCGGACACGACCGCGGAGTGCAGGAAGTTGCGCTGGCCGAAGCGGCAGTCGGAGCCGCCCAGGCACTCGCGGTAGAGCTGGATGTGCGCGCCCATCTGGTTGAGCGCGGAGGTGAAGCCGAGCCGGGACTCGTACACCGTCTCGTGGACGATGGACAGGCCCGAGGCCTGCGTCAGGGCCACGACCAGCGGCTGCTGCCAGTCGGTCTGGAAACCGGGGTGCACGTCCGTCTCCAGGGCGATGGCGTTCAGCGCGCTGCCCGGGTGCCAGAAGCGGATGCCCTCGTCGTCGATCTCGAACGCGCCGCCGACCCGGCGGAAGGTGTTCAGGAACGTCATCATCGAGCGCTGCTGTGCGCCCCGTACGTAGATGTCGCCCTCGGTCGCCAGCGCCGCGGACGCCCAGGAGGCCGCCTCCAGACGGTCCGGGATCGCCCGGTGCGTGTAACCGTCCAGCCGGTCGACGCCGGTGATCCGGATCGTCCGGTCGGTGTCCATCGAGATGATCGCGCCCATCTTCTGCAGTACGCAGATGAGGTCCTCGATCTCCGGCTCCACGGCCGCGTTGGACAGCTCGGTGACGCCCTCGGCGAGCACGGCGGTCAGCAGCACCTGCTCGGTGGAGCCCACCGACGGGTACGGCAGCCGGATCTTCGTGCCGCGCAGCCGCTGCGGGGCCTCCAGATACTGGCCGTCCTCCCGCTTCTCGATGGTCGCGCCGAACTGCCGCAGCACATCGAAGTGGAAGTCGATCGGCCGGCCGCCGATGTCACAGCCGCCGAGCCCCGGGATGAACGCATGGCCCAGCCGGTGCAGCAGCGGGCCGCAGAAGAGGATCGGGATGCGCGACGAGCCCGCGTGGGCGTCGATGTCGGCGACGTTGGCGCTCTCCACATAGGTCGGGTCCAGGATCAGCTCGCCTGGTTCGTCACCCGGCCGGACCGTCACACCGTGCAGTTGCAGCAGCCCCCGCACCACCCGCACATCGCGGATGTCGGGCACATTGCGCAGCCGACTGGGCCCGCTGCCGAGCAGCGCGGCGACCATTGCCTTCGGCACCAGGTTCTTGGCGCCTCTGACGCGGATCTCGCCCTCCAGCGGGGTTCCGCCGTGGACAAGCAGGACATCGTCTGTGCCGGTCATGAATCTCGCGTTCCGGAGTGGTCGGGCAGGGGGCCAAACGAAAGGGTAATGGCCCACTACCCCCCTTCAGTAAGGCAGCAGGGGGTGTGCGAACGTAATGAATCCGCCACAACACGCTCTGCTCCCCCACTCTTGCGGAGGGTTACCGTCCGCAATGCCTTCCGGGCCACGCGCTCCCCGTGCATCCGTACGCCCTGAGCTGCGCTCGAGCCCCCTTGGTGACCGGGCGGCCCATTTGTTCCCCGCGGAGCGCGAAATGCGGGATCATTTCTGCCATGACCGAGGTGTCCTCGCTCACAGGGCGGCTGCTCGTGGCCACACCCGCCCTCGCGGACCCGAATTTCGACCGCGCGGTGGTGCTGCTCCTCGACCACGACGAGGAGGGCTCACTCGGCGTGGTCCTGAACCGCCCGACCCCGGTCGGCGTCGGCGACGTCCTCATGTCCTGGGCCGGCCTGGCCGGCGAACCCGATGTCCTCTTCCAGGGCGGGCCGGTCTCGCTCGACTCGGCGCTCGGTGTCGCCGTCGTCCCCGGCGACGAGGGTCCTTCCCCGAGTCCCCGGCTCCGCTCGAACAGGGAAGACCCCATTGGCTTCCGCCGGGTGTACGGGGCGATCGGCCTGGTGGACCTGGAGGCCCCGCCGGAACTGCTGGCCCCGGCGCTCGGCTCGCTGCGGATCTTCGCCGGGTACGCCGGCTGGGGCCCCGGACAGCTGGAGACCGAACTGTCCGAGGGCGCCTGGTACGTCGTCGAGTCCGAGCCCGGAGACGTCTCCTCCCCGCGCCCCGAGCGCCTCTGGCGGGCGGTCCTGCGCCGCCAGCGCAGCGAACTGGCGATGATCGCCACCTATCCGGACGACCCTTCGCTGAACTGATGCTCCGGGCTTTCAGTACCCTTGGCGGTTATGAGCACTCTTGAGCCCGAGCGCGGGGCAGGTACGGGCACCCTCGTAGAGCCGACGCCGCAGGTGTCGAACGGCGACGGCGACCACGAGCGCTACGCCCATTACGTCCAGAAGGACAAGATCATGGCGAGCGCCCTGGAGGGCACTCCCGTGGTCGCACTGTGTGGGAAGGTCTGGGTACCGGGCCGCGACCCGAAGAAGTATCCGGTCTGTCCCATGTGCAAGGAGATCTACGAGTCCATGGGCGCCGGTGGCGACAAGGACAAGGGCAAGGGCGGCAAGGACAAGAAGTAGTCCGGAGCCGTTCGGCCACCATTGCTTCGGGCCTCCGGGGCGCGCATTCGATGTGCGCCCCGGAGGCCTTTTGCGTTGCACGGGTTGCGTTGCACGGGCTGCATCGCCGGGTCACAGAGTGGTTGAGACCACTTGTCGGCGTCTGCGTGCGCACCTACTCTCCTGTCAGTTGTGCAGAACGAAACGCGCGTTGCGCATGTTGCAACGCCTGCCTGTCGGTGGAGGTTTCCGGATGAAGCTGTCTGCTCGAATTGCCGCCCCGGCCGCGGCATTTGTGCCGGCGGATCTCACCGCCACCGCCTGTGCGCCGCAGACCTCCGACACCGGAGCCAAAGGGGGGCGAGAAGACCGGAACGTGTCCGGTTGTTCCAGGAGGTCGGCAACAAGCCCGAGGAGCAGGTCGTGGATGCGGCGGTGGCCGACTTCGAGGAGACCCACAAGGGCGCGAAGGCCGAGGTCGAGTACATGCCGGTCGACACCCGCGCCCAGCGCATCAAGGCGGCGTTCAACGACCCGAAGAGCGCCCCGGACCTCATCGAGTACGGCAACACGGGCACCGCCGGATACGTCAAGGACGGCGGACTCGCCGATGTGAGCGCGGAGTTCGCCGCCTGGGACGAGGCCAAGGACACGGAGCCGACTGCCAGGCGGTCCGTGACGGTCGGCGGCACGGTCTACGGGGCGCCGCTCTTCGTCGGCGTACGGGCGCTGTACTACCGCACCGACATCTTCAAGGACTTGGGGACGGAGGTCCCCAAGTCCCAGGCCGAGCTGATCTCCACCGGTCGTTCATCATCAGCGACACCTCCCGGTCGACGCTCCCGATGGTGCTGCTGGTCTTCTTCGAACCCGACAAGAACGACTGGGGAGGGATCATGGCAGCCTCGACGGTGATGACCATTCCCGTGCTGGTCTTCTTCGTACTCGTACAGCGCCGCCTGGTCTCGGGACTGGGCGGAGCGGTAAAGGACTGACGCCATGGACATGGAACTGATCCCGGCACCCGTGCACGTCGGTGATTTCGGTGACGAGGCGCGGGACGGCTTCCTGCTGGACCCGTCCACCACCATCGCGGCGGCCCCCGGCACCGAGAACACCGAACGCTGGCTGCGCTCCACGCTCGGCGCCGCCTTCGGCCTGCCGCTCGCACCGGGCGGCGAGGACGCCGCGAACGCCATCCGGCTGCGCGTCGACCCCGCCCTGGAGCCCGAGGGCTACCGGCTGGCCACCGGGTCCGGCCGGAGCGTCGTGATCACCGGAGGAAGCGGCGCAGGCGTCTTCTGGGGTGCGCAGACCCTCCGTCAGCTCCTGGGGGCCGAAGCCTTCCGCCGCGCGCCCGTCAGCCCCGGCAGCAGGCCCGCCATCCCCTTCACGGAGATCGAGGACAGCCCCCGCTTCCCCTGGCGCGGCATGATGCTCGACGTGGCCCGGCACTTCCTGCCCAAGGACGACGTCCTGCGCTACCTCGACCTCCTCGCCGCGCACAAGCTGAACGTCTTCCACTTCCACCTCACCGACGACCAGGGCTGGCGCATCGAGATCAAGCGCTACCCGCGCCTCACCGAGGTCGGCTCCTGGCGGTCCCGTACCAAGCACGGCCACCGGGCCTCCGAGCTGTGGGACGAGACTCCGCACGGCGGCTACTACACGCAGGACGACATCCGCGAGATCGTCGCGTACGCCGCCGAGCGGCATATCCGCGTCGTCCCCGAGATCGACATCCCGGGCCATTCACAGGCCGCCATCGCCGCGTACCCCGAACTGGGCAACACCGACGTCATCGACACCACCACCCTCTCCGTCTGGGACACCTGGGGCATCAACCCGAACGTACTCGCCCCCACTGACAACACCCTGCGCTTCTTCGAGGGCGTCCTCGAAGAGATCCTCGACCTCTTCCCCGCCGCCACCTCGCCGTTCATCCACATCGGCGGCGACGAGTGCCGCAAGGACCAGTGGAAGGAGTCCCCGGCCGCCCAGGCCCGGATCGACGAATTCGGCCTGGCCGACGAGGACGAGCTCCAGTCCTGGGTCATCCGGCACTTCGACACCTGGCTCACCGCACGCGGACGCCGGCTCATCGGCTGGGACGAAATCCTCGAAGGCGGCCTCCCGGCGGGCGCCGCCGTGTCGTCCTGGCGGGGTTACGGGGGAGGTGTCGCCGCCGCCGAGGCCGGCCACGACGTGGTGATGTGCCCCGAGCAGCAGGTGTATCTGGACCACCGTCAGGACGGCGGCCCCGACGAGCCGATGCCCATCGGCTTCGTCCGTACCCTGGAGGACGTCTACCGCTTCGAACCCGTGCCTGCGGGCCTTTCCGAGGAGGTGGCCCGTCACATCCTCGGCACCCAGGCCAATGTCTGGACCGAGGTCATGCAGAACCGGGCCCGCGTCGACTACCAGGTCTTCCCACGCCTCGTGGCGCTCGCGGAGGTCGCCTGGTCGCCCCTGCCCGCCTCCGCCGACCGGGACTTCGCCGACTTCGAACGCCGAATGACCACGCACTACGCCCGGCTTGACGCGCTCGGCGTCGACTACCGGCCGCCGAGCGGCCCGTTGCCACGGCAGCAGCGCCCGGGCGTCCTCGGGCGCCCCCTTGAGGGACCGCCCCCGAACGTGTGATCCCGGCCGCACTCCGGGTCCGCCCGTCACGTTCCCCGGGAGCGTGACGGCCGGGGTTCGTTCCTGGGGAACGCCTTCCGCAGAACGGAAGGACGAGAACGTGCCTCCGCCGGAACCGAACTACCGGAGCGGAACAAGCCATACAAGGCTCGCCGAAGAGTGACAATTCATACTCTGCGCCGAAGCTGGGTGAATCGGGATCATCCCCCTGGTCGGGGACGGATGCGCCCTTCGTGGACCCTCGCGTCGGACCGGTCGGAAGATGTGCCAGAGTTGCTACGTCCAGGCTTTGAGCACGTACCGTACGGCGAAACAAGCCGGACCGCCGGGACACCGGGAAGGGGCAGCTGGGTTGACCACGCACGCACCGCAGGCGACGCAGTCCGTGACACTGCCGGCCTCGCTCGACGAGGCCGTGGCGGCGCTGGGCGCCATGCCCGCCGCCGTTCCTGTGGCAGGCGGTACAGACCTGATGTCGGCCGTCAACAAGGGGCTGCTGCGCCCCTCGGGGCTGGTCGGCCTCGGCCGGATCAGCGAGCTCCGAGGATGGCACTACCAGGACGGCCACGCCCTGCTCGGCGCCGGACTCACCCACGCACGCATGGGGCGGCCCGACTTCGCCGCCCTCATTCCCGCTCTGGCCGCGTCCGCGCGCGCCGCGGGCCCGCCCCAGATCCGTAACGCCGGAACACTCGGCGGCAACATCGCCACCGCCGCCCCGACCGGTGACGCCCTGCCGGTGCTCGCCGCGCTGGAGGCCGAACTCGTCATCGCGGGCCCCGGCGGCGCCCGCCGCGAGATCCCGGTCTCGCACCTGCTGGCAGGCCGCGAGATGCTCGAACCGGCCGAACTGATCGGCTTCGTCCGGGTACCGCTGCTGCACGCCCCGCAGGTCTTCCTGAAAGCCACCGGCCGCACCGGCCCCGGCCGCGCCACCGCATCCGTCGCGATAGTCCTCGACCCGGCCCGGCGCGGGGTGCGCTGCGCGGTCGGCGCCATCGCGCCGATGCCGCTGCGGCCGCTGGAGGCCGAGCGCTGGATCGCCTCACTGATCGACTGGGACGGCGAACGGGGCCTGGCACCCGACGCGCTGGCCGCTTTCGGCGAGTACGTCGCCGCGGCCTGCATCCCGGACCAGGCACCGCCCGTCGACGGGGGAGAGGCGCCACCGCTGCCCCCCGCCGTACTGCATTTGCGGCGGACCGTCGCCGCGCTGGCCCGACGCGCGCTGGGGAGGGCACTGTCGTGAGCAATAAGGACCGCAACGATCAGCACGGGCAGCGGGAGCAGCCGCAGCACGGGGGCTGGCAGCCGACGCCGCAGGGCGGCGAGTACGACGCCGATGCGACGGCCTTCGTCCACCTGCCGCCGGAGGACCTGGCGAACATCCCGCTGGCCGCGCCCGGCCAGGGCTACGTACCGCCGATGATCCTGCCGCTGACCCCAGTGGCCGGACTCGACCTGGCGGCCACGGGCAGCTGGGTCGTGCAGACGCAGAGTCAGCAGGAGCGGGCCACGGGAGCGGAGCAGCCGGCACCCGACGCGGTGCACTGGCCGGACCCGAACCAGCAGCAGCCGCAGTACGAGTACCCGCAGCAGGAGCAGTACCAGGAGACGCCGGCCGCGACGGGCCAGTGGAACTTCACCGAGTCCGCCGAGTTCGGCGGTCACGCCGACCACAGTGGTCCGGCTGACCACATTGCCTCGGCCGACCACAGCGGTCAGTCCGATCACGGCGGTCAGGCCGATTACAGCGGTCAGTCCGACCACAGCGGTCAGTCCGATCACGGCGGTCAGTCCGGACCCAGTGAGCATGTCGGCCCCGACGGCCACACCGGCCAGTGGACGATCCCCGTCGCCGGCGGCGATCTCCCCGAGGAGTCCGGCGAGTTCGCGGCCTCGGCTCCGGCCTCCCCCCAGTGGTACGCGGACCGGACCCCACCGGCCACGCTGCCGGGCGGTGCGCCCGCTCCGTGGGCGACACAGCAGCCGGTCGTGGACCCCGAGCCCGAGCCCGCGGTGGAGCAGTCGGCATCCGGAGCGGACATCGAGCCGGAGCACGCGCCAGGAGCCGATTTCGCACCTGGGGTGGAGCCCTCCGCGTACGTGGACAGCGTCCAGGCCTCCGAGGCAGCACCGGAAACGGCCACTGAGGACGGCCCCGTATCCGTGCCCGCTGCCGGAGACACTCCCGCTCTCGGGGTGGACCTCGCACAGGTCCCGCCCCCCGACACGGCCCCTGCCTCTGACACCACCCCGGCCCCCGACACCACCCCGGCCCCCGACACCGCCCTGGCGGCCGACACTCCGGCCGAGCACCCGGTGGAGGCCACGTCCGAGCACCACCCGGCAGAGCCGCCGGCCGACATGGCACCCGACTCCGAGCCGGGCACGGCGCCGGACGCACCACCACTGGACACCCCGCCGGAAGCCTCACCGCTCCCCAGCGAGCACCCCGCCGCCTCCTACGTCCTGCATGTGAACGGCGCCGACCGCCCCGTCACCGATGCCTGGATCGGCGAGTCGCTCCTCTACGTGCTCCGCGAGCGCCTCGGTCTCGCCGGTGCCAAGGACGGCTGCTCGCAGGGCGAGTGCGGTGCCTGCAACGTCCAGGTGGACGGCCGTCTGGTCGCCTCCTGCCTGGTCCCCGCGGCGACCACGGCCGGCAGCGAGGTCCGTACGGTCGAGGGCCTGGCGGTGGACGGCGAGCCGTCGGACGTCCAGCGCGCCCTCGCCAAGTGCGGAGCCGTCCAGTGCGGCTTCTGCATCCCCGGCATGGCGATGACCGTCCACGACCTGCTGGAGGGCAACCACGCCCCCAGCGAACTGGAGACGCGCCAGGCGCTCTGCGGCAACCTCTGCCGCTGCTCCGGCTACCGGGGCGTCCTCGACGCCGTGAACGAGGTCATCGCAGGCCGCGAGGCGACCGCCGAGCCCGCCTCGTCGGACTCCTCGTCCCCGGAGTCCGACGAGGCCCACATCCCGCACCAGGCGGCCCCCGGCGCCGGTAGCGTTCAGCCGCACCTGCAGGACGGAGGCATGGCGTGAGCAACGACGCAGCCACCGCTGCCAACGCGACCAGCACACGGATCACCATCCCGCCGGTCGAAGGCCCCGACACCGAGCCGCCCGCACTCGGGCTCGGAGCCTCCCTCCCGCCCGCCGACGCGCGTGCCAAGACCGAGGGCACCTTCCCGTACGCCGCCGACCTCTGGGCCGAGGGCCTGCTGTGGGCGGCCGTCCTGCGCTCACCGCACCCGCACGCCCGCATCCTGTCCATCGACACCTCGGGCGCGGTCGGGATGCCGGGGGTACGGGACGTCATCACGCACGAGGACGTCCCCGGGGAGAGCGCGTACGGCCGCAGGGTCGTCGACCGCCCGGTCTTCGCCTCCGACCTCGTCCGCCACCACGGCGAGCCGATCGCCGCGGTCGCCGCCGACCACCCCGACACCGCGCGTCTCGCCGCCGCGGCCATCGTCGTCGAGTACGAGGTCCTCGAACCGGTCACCGACCCGGAGAAGGCCTTCGCCGCCGAACCGCTGCACCCCGACGGCAATCTGATCCGCCATATCCCGCTGCGCTACGGCGATCCGGAGGCCACCGGCGAGGTCATCGTCGAGGGCCTGTACCGCATCGGCCGTCAGGACCCGGCCCCGATCGGCGCCGAGGCCGGACTCGCCGTGCCCCGCCCGGACGGCGGCGTGGAGATCTACACCGCCTCCACCGACCCACACACCGACCGCGATCTCGCCGCCGCCTGCTTCGGCCTCGAACCGGACCGGGTGAAGGTCGTCGTCACCGGCGTCCCCGGCGCGACCGGCGACCGCGAGGACCCCGGCTTCCAGCTCCCGCTGGGCCTGCTCGCGCTGCGCACCGGCTGCCCGGTCAAACTGGCCGCCACCCGCGAGGAGTCCTTCCTCGGACATGCCCACCGCCACCCGACGCTGCTGCGCTACCGCCACCACACGGACGCCGAGGGCAGGCTGGTGAAGGTCGAGGCGCAGATCCTGCTCGACGCGGGCGCGTACGCCGATGACTCGTCCGAGTCGCTGGCCGCGGCCGTCGCGTTCGCCTGTGGCCCGTACGTCGTCCCGCACGCCTTCATCGAGGGCTGGGCGGTCCGTACGAACAACCCGCCGTCCGGCCATGTGCGCGGCGAGGGCGCGATGCAGGTCTGCGCGGCGTACGAAGGCCAGATGGACAAGCTGGCCGCCAAGCTGGGCATCGACCCGGCCGAACTGCGCCTCCGTAACGCCCTGTCCACCGGCGACATCCTCCCCACCGGCCAGACGGTGACCTGCCCGGCACCAGTAGCCGAACTCCTGGAATCTGTAAGGGACTTCCCCCTCCCCGCCCTCCCCAAGGACGCCCCGGAGGACGACTGGCTGCTTCCCGGCGGCCCGGAGGGCGCGGGCGAACCCGGTGCGGTGCGTCGAGGGGTCGGTTATGGGCTCGGCATGGTCCACATGCTCGGGGCGGAGGGCGCCGACGAGGTCTCCACCGCCACGGTCAGGATCCACGACGGCATCGCCACGGTCATCTGCGCCGCGGTCGAGACGGGCCAGGGCTTTTCGACCCTCGCCCGCCAGGTCGTCCAGGAGACCCTGGGCATCGAAGAGGTCCACGTAGCGTCCGTCGACACCGACCAGCCCCCGGCGGGCCCGGCGACGCACGGCCGCCACACCTGGGTCTCGGCCGGAGCGGTGGAACGCGCCGCCAAGATGGTCCGCACTCAGCTTCTCCAGCCCCTGGCCCACAAGTTCGGCATGTCCACGGAGCTGCTGCAGATCTCCGGCGGCAAGATCACCTCGTACGACGGGGTGCTGTCCACGACCGTCACGGAAGAGATGGCCGGCAAGGAACTCTGGGCCACCGCCCAGTGCCGCCCCCACCCGACGGAACCCCTGGACGAGTCGGGCCAGGGCGACGCCTTCGTCGGCCTCGCCTTCTGTGCGATCCGCGCAGTGGTGGACGTCGACATCGAACTCGGCTCAGTACGGGTCGTGGAGATGGCGATCGCCCAGGACGTCGGCCGGGTCCTCAACCCGTCCCAGCTGGCGACCCGTATCGAGGCCGGCGTCACCCTGGGCATCGGCGCCGCCCTCACCGAGAACCTCCGCACCACCCGAGGCCTGATCCGTCACCCCGACCTCACCGGCTACGCACTGCCGACGGCCCTGGACACACCGGACATTCGCATCGTCACACTCATCGAAGAACGCGACGTGGTAGCCCCCTTCGGCGCCAAGCCCGCGTCAGCCGTACCTGTGGTGACCTCCCCGGCAGCAGTGGCCGCAGCCGTGCGAGCGGCCACCGGCCGCCCGATCAACCGCCTTCCGATCAGACCCCAGGCGGCTGTGGCACCCCCCAAGTCCTGAGCCCTGTACGGATGGCGGTCTCCGGGTTGCGGGTGCGACCCGGAGACCGCATCGGTTTCGGTGCCGTCTCCGGGCGCTGCCGCCATCGAGGCGAATTCCACATTTCCCTCGGAGAATGCCGAGGACATGCGGCCTCCCTGCGGCCGACTCCAGCGCCTAACTGCCATAGAGCGCTGACACTGTGACTTCCCCTCAACGAAGCACGAAACCCGGCACCATGTCGTCGTCGGGGTCGACGACGAACCGGTGCTCGCCGGTCTGGTAGGCCCGGCCGGTGACCACCGGCACCACGGCCTCCCGGCCTGCCTCGTGTGTGGTCCTTTGCACCCGCGCAAGCCAGGTCGCCTCGGTGATCGAGCTGTGCGCGAGCACTTGGCCGGGCTTGAGCCGGCCGGTGGAATGCAACGCGGCAACCCGCGAGCAGGTGCCCGACCCGCAGGGCGAACGGTCGACCTCACCGTCGGCGAACACGGTGACATTGCGCTGCCGCAGGCTGCCGTCCGGGCCGATTCCCTGGTCGTCGATATAGATGACGCCGTAGATGCCGCTCAGCCTGTCGTCGAGTGGGTGCCCGGCGAAGGCGGTGGGGTTGAGGAAGCCCTTGATCTCGCGGCTCAGCTCGATCAGCGCGGCAAGCGAGGCCACACTCACGTCGAGGCCGACCGCTGCGGCCGGGACGTGAGCATAAATCGCGCCGCCGAAGCTGATCCCGCACCGGACCTCCCCGCGCGAGGTCGGGACCGCCACCTCGTCGTGCAGGACGTAGCTGGCAACACTGACGAAGTCGACGCTGACGACCCGGTCGCCGTCGGTGGCCACATGGGCGCGGACCCGCCCCGAGGGCACGTCGATCACCACCTCCGTGACCCCGCTGGGATCGATCGGAACCCGGCCGCTACGCACCGCCCACGCGCCAAGAGCGATGGTGCCGTGACCGCAGGCGGTCGAAAAACCGTCCTTGTGCCAGAAGAGCACACCGAAATGGGCCCCCGCGTCGTCGGGCGGAACAATGAACCCGCCGTACATGTCGGCGTGGCCGCGGGGCTCGGAGCACAGCAGGGCACGCAGCCCGTCGATCCCGGGATCGGAGATCGCGCTCACACGCTTGTCCGCCACGGTGTCGCCCGCGATCCCGGGCACGTCGGTGACGATCCGGAACGGCTCACCGCCAGCGTGATAGTCGACGGTGCGGATGTCGGTGATGGTCATGTTGGGGTCCGATCCTGATACGGGACAGCGGGGCGGGCCGTCAGACCATGGCCACAGAGGGGTTCAGCCGGCGCGGCAAAGGTCTCCTCGATCGACTGTGCGGACACCCGGCACCTCCCGAGCCGGCTTCATTGCCCGCGAGTGAACCATGTGACATGGCACAGTGCAATGGCGCATCCGGGCGCCCGCCTCAGCCCTCCTCCGGGGCCAACTGCGCCATCAAGGGGACCTGATTCGTATCCACCGGGTGCGCGCCGGGCTCACGCAGAAGGACGCTGCGGACCAGTTGTTGATCTCGGAGTCGCTGATGGGGGCGGTCGAACGGGCGGAGCGCATCCCGTCGCTGGAGCTGCTGGCCGACGCGGACCGGGTCTTCGTCGCGGGCGGTGCGTTGAAGGCGTGCGTCGAGCTGATCGACGAGGAGAAGTACCCGGCGAAGTTCCTGGACTGGGCGCGGCTGGAACGGCAGGCGCGGGTCATCAGCGCGTACGAGACGATGCTGATTCCGGGGCTGCTCCAGACGGAGGCGTACGCGTACGCCTTGTACCGGGCACGCAAACCCGCGTACACCGAGGACGAGATCGTCCGGCACGTCGAGGCGCGGCTGGAACGGCAGGCGGTGCTGATGCGCACGCCTCCGCCGTACGTCGGGTTCGTCATCGAGGAGTCGATCCTGGACCGGACGCTCGGTGGCGCGGAGGTGCTGAAGGAGCAGTTGCTGCATCTGCTGGAGTGCATGGGGCGGATGAACCACCTCACGGTGCAGGTGGTGCCCTCGGATCAGCACACCCACGCGGGGTTGATGGGGCCCATGCAGTTGATGTGCACGGCGGAAGGCCGCAATCTGGTGTACGTGGAGGCGCAGGGCGGCGGTAGGTTGATCTCCAGGCCGGAGCAGGTGGGTGACACGTTCGACCTCTTCGGCATCCTGCGGGCCCAGGCGCTCAATCCCTGGAAGTCGGCGGAGATCATCGAAACGAAGGCGAGGCAACTGTGACCATTGGGCCCGAGCTCTCCTGGTTCAAGTCCAGTTACAGCAACAACGAGGGCGAAGCCTGCGTCGAAGTCGCCTACGACTGGCGCAAGTCCAGCTACAGCGGCAACGAGGGCGAGGCGTGCGTGGAGGTTGCCGCCTGCCCCCACGCTGTCCATGTCCGTGACTCCAAGGTCGTCGACGGTCCCACCTTCGCCGTCGCCCCCACCGCGTGGACCGCCTTCCTGGCGGGTGCCGTCACCGGCTGACGTCGGGATTGCTTCGTGCTGCTGCCGACTCCGGCAGCAGCGCCATTCCCGTACGCCGACAAGTCAGCCGACAAGTCCGTTGGCAGGTCCGCCGGTTCGTTCGCGTGCGGACTCGAACACCAACTGACGTCTGCCCGAGCGACCATCCTGCCAAGCCTGAGGAGAGAGCAGTGGACGACGACGTGGTGATGCAGGAGCGCGACGAACGGGGTGCGAACCGCGACGAACCCGGCCCCGCCGTCGTCCTCATCACAGGCGTGATGGCCTCCGGTAAATCCACCGTCGCCCAGGCCCTGGCCGAGCGGCTGTCGCGGGCTGTCCATGTCCGGGGGGACGTCTTCCGGCGGATGGTGGTGTCCGGGCAGGCCGAGATGGTGCCGGGGGCGTACGAGGAGGCCGTGGCGCAACTCCGGCTCCGGTACCGGTTGTCCGCGATGACGGCCGACACGTACGCGGGTGAGGGCTGGACCGCCGTGGTGCAGGACGTGGTGCTGGGGGAGGAGTTGGCCGCGTACGTCGAACTCGTACGGACCAGGCCGCTGTACGTCGTCGTCCTCGCCCCCGAGCCGCACGCCGTTGCCGCGCGGGAGGCCGGGCGGGGCAAGAACGGTTACGGGGCCGGGTGGACGGTCGAGGCGTTGGACCGGGTGCTGCGGGAGGAGACACCGCGGATCGGGCTCTGGCTGGACACGACCGGGCAGAGCGTGGAGCAGACGGTCGACGCGGTGCTTGCGGGGCTGGGGCGGGCGCGGGTGGCAGGTGCGGCGGAGGCTGGTTGACGGGTCTGAAGGGGCGACGCGGCGGGCCGGGCTGCCCGCGACAAGATCGTCACGGTCGGATTTGGAGTGCACCAATGCGCTGTAAATCCCGCGCGCTCTGCCTGAGTAAGTGAACAGCACTCGCGAAACCGGGGGCCTGTGCACACGGGAACGGCTGCCCCCGCCCGGCAGTTTCCAGCAGCCGTTCCTTTTCGGGTTCTTCCGCTTGGAGGCCGTGACCGGATTCGAACCGGTGTAACTCGAGTTGCAGTCGAGCCCCTGAACCACTCGGGCACACGGCCGTGTGTTCCCTGCTGTGGTTCGACCGTACGGGCGGGTGTCCGCGCCGCTCAAGGGTGCGGGTCGGGGCGTCATGCGAATGCCATACCGCGTTCACGATCGGCTTGTGGTCCTACGACCAACGGACGGGCGGCGGACCACCTTGCGACAGGGGCCAGATCAGATCTTGCCCCTTACTCTTGGGCTCATGAGTGCCCTGGAACCGCGTGACGACGTCGATGTCGCGCCCCTTGCCGTGAACACCCCTGTCGCCGTCGAATCCGGAGGGGTGCTCGGGCGGACCTATCGGGCGCTGAGTGTCGGCATCGTCTCCGTCGTGTTCCTGATCGCCTTCGAGGCGACGGCCGTGGGGACCGCGATGCCGGTCGCCGCCCGGGAGCTGCACGGCATTCCGCTCTACGCCTTCGCGTTCTCCGCGTACTTCACCACCAGCCTGTTCGCCATGGTGCTCTCCGGGCAGTGGGCGGACCGGCGCGGGCCGCTGGCTCCGCTCGCCACCGGGATCAGTGCCTTCGGGGCGGGGCTGCTGCTGTCGGGTACGGCGGGCAGCATGTGGATGTTCATCGCCGGGCGGGCCGTCCAGGGGCTCGGCGGCGGGCTGGTGATCGTGGCGTTGTACGTGGTGATCAGCCGGGCCTATCCGGAGCGTCTGCGGCCGTCGATCATGGCCGCGTTCGCGGCGAGCTGGGTGATCCCGTCCGTCGTCGGGCCGCTCGCCGCCGGGAGCGTGACCGAGCACCTGGGGTGGCGGTGGGTCTTCATCGGCATCCCCGTGCTCGTGGTGTTCCCGCTGGCGCTCGCCCTGCCCGCGATACGGCGCCGGGCGTCGGGGCCGGCCGATCCGGCGGCACCCGTCGAGCCGTACGACCGGCGCCGCATCGTGCTCGCGCTCGGGATCTCGGTGGGGGCGGGGCTGCTCCAGTACGCGGGGCAGGAGCGGAACTGGTTCGCGCTGCTTCCGGCCGTCGCGGGGGTCGCTCTGCTCGTCCCCGCCGTGCGCGGACTGCTGCCCCCGGGGACCGGCCGGGCGGCGCGCGGGCTGCCCTCGGTGGTGCTCCTGCGCGGGGTGGCGGCCGGGTCGTTCATCGCCGCCGAGTCGTTCGTACCGCTGATGCTGGTGACCCAGCGCGGGCTGAGCCCGACGCTGGCCGGGCTCTCGCTCGCGGCCGGGGGTGGGACCTGGGCGCTGGGTTCGTACGTACAGTCCCGGCCGCGCCTGGAGCTGTACCGGGAACGCCTGATGGTGGGCGGCATGGTGCTGGTCGCCGCTGCGATCGCGGCCACGCCGTCCGTGCTGATCGAGGCGGTGCCCGTCTGGACCGTGGCCGTGGCCTGGGCCTTCGGGTGCTTCGGCATGGGCATGGTGATCGCATCGACGAGCGTGCTGCTGCTGAAGCTGTCGGCGCCCCAGGAGGCGGGGGCGAACTCGGCTGCCCTCCAGATCTCCGACGGACTGTCGAACGTCCTGCTGCTGGCCGCGGGCGGGGCGGCCTTCGCGGCACTCGGCGGTGGGACGGTGGGGGCCGTGCACGGGGCGGCCGAGGTGGGGGCCTCGGGCTCTCATCCGGGGGCGTTCGCGGTGGTCTTCCTGCCGATGGCGGGGGTGGCGCTGGTGGGGGCGTGGGTGGCGGCGCGGGTGCGGGCAAAGCCTTAGAGCCTGTCGGGTGGCCGGTTGGTTACGCTGCGATGAGGTCCTCGACGGTGCGGGCTCGTGCGGTCTTGCGGTGGGATTCATGGCTCCACC
>NZ_JBEOVN010000068.1:0-33032 GCF_040295565.1 Streptomyces sp. NPDC002785
ATCGAAGGTCACCCGACAGGCTCTCAGACGAACGACAGCGCATCCGGGCCGAGGGGCGGTACCAGCCCCTCGGCCGCCGCGCGGGTCAGCAGTCCGCGGATCGCCGCGTAGCCGTCCTCGCCGAGGTCGGCGGTGAACTCGTTGACGTACAGCCCGATGTGCTGGTCCGCCACGGCCGGGTCCATCTCCTGCGCGTGCTCCAGCACGTAGGGCCGTGACGCCTGAGGGTCGTCCCAGGCCATCCGTACCGAGGTGCGCACCGACTCGGCGAGCCGCTTCAGCATGTCCGCGCCCAGCGACCGCTTGGCGATGATCGCGCCGAGCGGGATCGGCAGCCTGGTCGTCTCCTCCCAGTGCCGACCCATGTCGGCCAGGTTGTGCAGCCCGTAGTTCTGGTACGTGAAACGCGCCTCGTGGATGACGAGACCGGCGTCCACCTTCCCGTCGCGCACGGCGGGCATGATCTCGTCGAACGGCATGACAACGATCTCGCCGACCCCGCCCGGCACCATTTCCGCCGCCCAGAGCCGGAACAGCAGATACGCGGTGGAGCGCTCACTCGGCACGGCGACGGTCTTCCCCGTCAGGTCCGTGCCCGCCTCCTTCGTGAGGACGAGCGGTCCGCAGCCCCGCCCCAGCGCCCCGCCGCACGGCAGCAGCGCGTACTCGTCGAGCACCCACGGCAGCACCGCGTACGAGACCTTGAGCACATCGAGTTCGCCGCGCTCGGCCATTTTGTTGGTGATGTCGATATCGGCGAAGGTGACATCGAGGGCGGGCGCGCCGGGGACCCTTCCGTGCGCCCAGGCGTCGAAGACGAAGGTGTCGTTCGGGCACGGCGAGAAAGTGATTCTCAGCCGGTTCGACGGGTGGGGGTTCGACGGGCTCGGCGGGCTATGAGGCGTGTCGGTCATGGTGGGTCCAACCTTCCAGTACGGGTACGAGCTTCCCGAACGCCCCGCTGAGTGCGGCCAGCGCGTCGCCGATGCGCCACGCGTCCCGGTCGCGCGGGCCGATGGCGTTCGAGACCGCCCTCAGTTCCAGCACAGGCAGGCCCGTCCGCTCGGCGGCCTCGGCGACGCCGAAGCCCTCCATGGCCTCGGCGGCGGCTCGTGGGTGCGCGGCGAGCAGGGCGGCGGCGCGCTCGGCGCTGCCGGTCACGGTGGAGACGGTGAGGATCTCGCCGGTGAGTGCGCCGGTGGCGGCGGCCACGTCCCGGACCAGCGACCGGGGCGGGAGATACCAGTCACGGCCGAAGCCGAGTGCGGTGACGGGTACAAAGCCCTCGGGAGTCTCCGCGCCCAGATCCGCGGCGACGATTCTGCTCGCCACGACGAGCGAGCCGACCGGGGCGACAGGTACGAAGCCGCCACCGATCCCGGCCGAGACGACGAGGTCGTACGGCGCGGAGTGCGGCCCGGGGCCCGGCTCCGAGGCGGAGGGGACGGCGGCGGAGACGGCGGAGGCGAGGCCGAAAGCGGCGGCGGCTGCCGCGGCGGCCGGTCCCGCGCCGCCTGCGAGGACGTCGACCACCCCGGCGCCGCCGGGGGCGGCCACGCGGTGGACCTGCGCGCCGGGCACCTCGTGCACGGCCACCTCGGACAGGTCCCCGAGCGCGCGCGTGACCGCGTCCCTTTCTGCTGGGACAGCGGTCACGACGAGCACACGCACGGGGGAATCCTCTGAGGTCAGGAGGGCGCAGGAACGGACCGGGAGGAGGCCGGGAGAGTCAGAAGGAGACCGGGGGACCGGGAGGTCAGGAGGTCTTCTTCAGCTCGAAGTGCCAGACGCCGATGAGATCTTTGCCCTTGGTCTCCACGATGCTGATCTGCGTCTTGTCCGTGCTCTCGCCGGTCTGGCTGGAGAAGAAGGCGCTGCCCGGGATGGACCGGTAGGTCTTCTTGTACGGCTCCTGCTCGGCCTGCTGGCCGTTGATGAAGAGGGTCCAGCCGTTGTCCGCGACCTCCGGGTCGACGCCGAAGCGGACCTTGTCGTCCATCGCGACCTTGACGGACTTTTCCGCCTTCTTGTTGAGGCAGCTCTTGTATTCGGACGTCTTGAGGGCCTTGCCGTCGTTGTAGCAGGACGCCTCGGTGCTCACCGAGTTGCCGCCGACCGTTACGGTCGCGAGCGGCGTCGGCTTGTCGCAGGCGGACAGGACAAGGAGTCCCGCGGACACGGCACCAAGAGCGACGCCGATTCGACGGCCCTTACCGGAGAAGAACGCAACGGTCATGGGCCGAAGGCTATCGGTCGCTCCGGCTCACGCCACGCGGGGGTGCGGCGAGCCGCGCCGCGCGGCGCTCAGCAGCCCCCGTACGGACGTGGCGGCGCCCAGGGCGAGAATGCCCGCGGCGACCGACATGCCCAGTACGCCGTTGAGGGGGAGGGCGATGCCGATACCGCCGCCGACCACCCACGCCATCTGGAGCGCGGTCTCGGACCGGGCGAACGCCGACGTCCGTACCTCTTCGGGCACGTCGCGCTGGATCATCGCGTCCAGCGAGAGCTTCGACAGGGCCTGGGTGAAGCCCGCCGTCGCACTGAGCGCGGCGACCATGACGGTGCTGAAGAAGAGCGCGGTGAGCACGGCGACACCCAGGGCCAGGGCCAGCACCGAGGCGACGATCACCTCCGGGCCGCGGGCCCGGAGCCAGGAGCCGACCGCCGTACCGAGCGCGTTGCCGATACCGGCCGCCACACCGACGATGCCGAGCGAGACGGCGGCGCTCTGCCCGGCGAGCGGATGCTCGCGCAGCAGGAACGCGAGGAAGAAGATCAGGAAGCCGGAGAGCGCGCGGTGCGCGATGTTGGCCTGGAGCCCGTTCAGCACGGACGGCCCCACGGACCGCAGCCCGGGCCGCTTCTCGCCGTTCTTCTCCCGGCCCCTCGCCTTTCCGTTCCTCTTCGGCCCGGGCCGCGGGGACACCACCCCGTGCGGCGGCACCAGCTGGGCCTTCCGCTCGCCCTTCGAGGAGTCGACCTTGTGCGGCAGCGTGAAGGCGAGGACGGTCCCGCCGATGAAGACCACGCACGCGCCGTACAGCGGCCACGCGGACCCGACGGTGTGCAGCCCCGCCCCGACCGGGGCGGCGATCCCGGTCGCCAGGAGCCCGGCCAGGGTGACCCGGGAATTCGCCTTCACCAGGGAGAAGCGGGGCGGCAGCAGACGCGGCACGACAGCGCTGCGTACGACTCCGTACGCCTTCGAGCAGACCAGGACGCCCAGCGCGGCCGGATACAGCTCCAGGCCCCCGGTGGCGACCGCGCCCGACATGGTGAGCGCGAGCACCGCACGGGCCAGCATCGCACCGGCCATCGCGGCGCGGCGGCCATGCGGAAGATGGTCCAGCAGCGGGCCGATCACGGGGGCGAGGACGGTGAAGGGCGCCATGGTGATGGCGAGGTAGAGGGCGACGCGGCCACGGGCCTCGTCCGTCGGTACGGAGAAGAACACCGTCGAGGCGAGCGCGATCGTGATCATCACATCGCCCGCGCCGTTCACGGCATGCAGTTCGATCAGTTTGCCGAGCCCGGACTCCCCCGCGCCGTGGGCGTGCGTCGCCTTCCGGATTCCTCTTGCGGTGCCGGTGAACGGGGTGTGGAGGGCATGACCGATCGTCCGGCCCGCCCTGCGGAGCGGGCCGGAATCCTTGTGCGACCCGGCGGAAGTCACTTCGTCATAGTGCCCCAGTCACCGCGGTGACGAACCGGGTTCGACGCGGGGCGTGATGCACTCCGCCCTGTCGGGTCAGCGGTCCATCGGCCCGGGCATGACGGGCCCGGACCGGGTACGGCCGGCAATTGTGGCGGGTTCCGAGGCGGACTTTGCACGGGACACGGCGCCGGATGCGACCTTGTTTGGGACGGGCAGGTGGGCGGGGGGCGGCGGAGAGGGTAGCGTGCGTAGCGCGCCACCGGCGGTTGTTCTCGGCCGCGCGCCTATCGGCGATCCCGCAGAATGGATAGCAGAAGGTGCGCCCGAGGCAGGCACAACGGGTGTGGACGTCGACGCGGCCCCCAGGTCCGCTCCGCCCGCATCCGTCATGGCCGAAATCGATGGATGTGCTGGCGCGCTCGTGAGACTGGCGTAGGAGAGAAGCGAGACCTGTGAGTGCTGCGACGACGCGAAGCCGTACGGCCCGTACCCCTGTCCTCGACCGCCTGTGCGTCGAGGCGGTAGACCTCGCCCGCGCGGCGGCCGAGGAAGCAGCCGCGCCGGGGGTCGTGGGTGAGCATGTGGCCGCGGTCTCCGAGGGGGACCGGGTCGTCACGCACTTCTTCGAGTGCAAGGAGCCGGGTTACCGGGGCTGGCGTTGGGCGGTGACCGTCGCCCGGGCGTCCCGTGCGAAGAACGTCACCATCGACGAGACGGTTCTGCTGCCCGGCAGCGACGCCCTCCTCGCTCCGGAGTGGGTGCCGTGGAGCGAGCGGCTGCGCCCCGGTGACATGGGACCGGGCGATCTGCTGCCCACCGAGGCGGACGACATCCGCCTGGAGCCCGGCTACTCCGGCGAGGACGAGCCGTCGCCGAACTCCGCGGTCTGCGAGGTGTCGCAGGAGATGGCCGACCTCGTCGACGCGGAGGACGCGGAGCTGACGACGCGCCCCGCGACGACGAGCCGGGGCTCGATCGCGGCGGTCGCGGAGGAGCTCGGTATGCGACGGGCGCGGGTGCTGTCGCGGTACGGGCTGCACACGGCGGCCGACCGGTGGGACGAGGCGTTCGGCGCGAAGACGCCCATGGCTCAGGCGGCTCCGGCGTCGTGTGTCACCTGCGCGTTCCTGGTGCCGCTGGCGGGTTCGCTGAAGCAGGCGTTCGGGGTGTGCGCGAACGAGTACGGTCCGGCGGACGGGCATGTGGTGTCGCTGTCGTACGGGTGCGGTGGGCATTCGGAGGCGGCGGTGATGCCGAAGCCGCCGAAGCCGGCGCCGCATGCGTTGGACACGATGCAGGTGGACGAGTACCCGTTGCGTCCGGCGCGTGACTCCGGCTCGGTCCCGGCGGAACCGGACACCCCGACGGAGGACCTCGGCCACTCCTGAGCGGGGCGCGGGGTTCCTGGGCTCCCCGGCGCGCCCGGCCGCCGAGCCTGCGGGCCTGCCCGGCGAACCGGTTCCGTCCTCAGTCGCCGGACGGGCTTGAGACGAGCCTTTGCGGGCCTGCCCGGCGAACCGGTTTTTCCTCAGTCGCCGGACGGGCTTTATTTTGCCGCCCGGGCACACCCGGCCCGTCCGGCGTTCGAGGCCGGAACCGGAGCCCCGGTGGGCAGCGACGGACCGGGGCACCCCGCGCGGAGCACCGTTCGCGATGCCCCGTCCGGCGAGAGGACCCGGTACCTTCAGGCGCACACTGGCGGCACGGGCAACGCGTAACCGGAGAGAGCGGAGTCAGAGCGTGAGCATGAATGCGACCGAGGGGGCCGACCCGTTCGGGACCGCACGGCTGCGACGCGGCGTGCTCGACGCGTGGGGCGCCGGCCCCGCCAGATTCCGCGAGGACGCCAACGCCGAGGAGGACCTCGCGCTCGGCGGCTACCGCGACCGCCTCGTCATCGAGCTGGCCCAGAACGCCGCCGACGCCGCCGCCCGCGCGCAGGTCCCCGGCCGGCTCCGCCTCACCCTGCACCCGGCGACCGCGGACGCCCCCGCCGTACTCGCCGCCGCCAACATCGGCGCCCCCCTCGACGCCACCGGAGTGGAGTCGCTCTCCACCCTGCGCGCCTCCGCCAAGCGCGAGGGCCACGCGGGAGCCGTCGGCAGGTTCGGCGTCGGGTTCGCCGCCGTGCTCGCGGTGAGCGACGAGCCCGCGGTCGTCGGCCGGCACGGCGGGGTCCGCTGGTCCCTCGCCGAGGCCCGCGACCTCGCCGCGAGGACGGCCGTCGCCAGCCCCGGCCTCGGCGACGAGCTCCGCCGCCGCGACGGCCACGTACCCCTGCTGCGGCTCCCGCTGCCGGCCGAGGGCACCGCACCCGACGGGTACGACACCGTCGTCGTCCTCCCGCTGCGCGACGGCGGCGCCGAGGACCTCGTGGTCCGGCTGCTCGACGCGGTCGACGACGCGCTCCTGCTCACCCTGCGCGGCCTCGACGAGATCGTGATCGAAACCCCGGACGCCGTACGGACGTTGCGCCGATCGCAGCACGGCCCCTACACCCACGTCGAGGACTCCGCGCACGGTACGCACCGCTGGCGCACCGTCACCCGGCACGGCCCCGTCGAGCCCGCCCTGCTGGCCGACCGGCCCCGCGAGGAACGGCTGCGCCCGCACTGGTCGGTCACCTGGGCGGTGCCGGTGGACGCGGAGGGCGCCCCGGTACGCCCCCGCACCGTCCCCGTCGTCCACGCGCCGACCCCCACCGACGAACCCCTCGGTATCCCCGCGCTGCTCATCGCGTCGCTGCCGCTCGACACCACCCGCCGCCACCCCGCACCAGGACCGCTCACCGACTTCCTGGTGCAGCGCGCGGCCGACGCGTACGCCGAGCTGCTCGCCGACTGGCAGCCGGTGTCCATCGACACGATCGACCTCGTCCCCGGCCCGCTCGGCAAGGGCGAACTGGACGGCGCCCTGCGCGGCGCGATCCTTCAGCGGCTGCCGCGCGTCGCGTTCCTGGAGCCCGCCGCCCCGCGTGACGCCACCGTCGAAACGGACCATTGGGACACCTGGGACGTGCGGGCGGACGGCATCCGCGAGACGGCCACGACCGCGCTGCGCCCCATCGAGGCCGAGGTGCTGGAAGGCGTGGGCGCCGAGACCGTACGGGTGCTCGCCGAGGTCCTGCCGTGCCTGCTGCCCGCCGGAATCGAGCGCCGCAGCGAACTGCGCACCCTCGGCATCGCCCGCGTGCCGCTGACCGAGGCGATCGACCGTCTCGCCGGTCTGGAGCGCGATCCCGGCTGGTGGCGGCGACTGTACGACAGCCTGTCCGGCATCGACCCGGACCGCCTCTCCGGTCTGCCCGTCCCGCTCGCCGGCGCGCCGGAGGCGCAGGACGCCGTCACCCCGACCGCTCCGCGCACCGCCATCGGCCCCCGCCAGGTCCTCCTTCCGTTCCCCGACGCGCTCACCGGCCCCGTCCTGGGCCGCCTCGCCCGGCTCGGACTGAAGGTCGCGCACCCGGACGCCGCCCACCCGCTGCTGGAGAAGCTGGGTGCCCTGCCTGCCACGCCCCGCGCCGTGCTGACGACCCCGCAGGTGCGGGCAGCCGTCGCCGGATCGCTGGACGCGGGCGAGATCTGGGACGAGGACGCGCTGGATGCCGAAGAGCTCGCGGAGACCGTCCTCACCCTCGTACGGGACGCCGAACTGGCACCCGGCGACGAGCCCTGGCTCGGCGCGCTCGCCCTTCCCGACGAGGACGGCGAACTCGCACCCGCCGGTGAACTCGTGCTGCCCGGCAGCCCGTTCGCAGCCATCATGCGGGAGGGTGAACTGGCGCTCTGTGACCAGGAATTGACCGACCGCTGGGGCGAGCAGCCGCTCACCGCCTGCGGTGTGCTCGCCACCTTCGCCCTGGTGCGGACCACTGATGTCGTCCTGGATCCGGACGAACTGGAGCCTCGCGAGGGCGACTTCGCCGAGCCCGACGACGCCGGACTGCTCGACGCCGTGGACGTGTGGTGCGAGGACATCCTCGACCAGCTGCCCGACAGTCCCGTGCCGCCGGTCGCCACCGAACTCGTCGCCGTTCGCGACCTGGACCTCGTCGACGACGACGCATGGCCGCAGGCGCTCGCCCTGCTTGCCCAGCCACCGTTGCGCGACGCGCTGACCCAGCCGGTGCGGGTGCTGCTGCCCGACGGCACGACGCAGTCCGTTCGCCCGTACACGGCCTGGTGGCTGCGCGACCACCCCGTGCTCGACGGCCGCCGCCCGGCCGGTCTGCGGGCGGCGAGCGGCGACCCGCGACTGGCCGGACTGTACGACTCCGCCGACGCGGCCGGCTTCGACGACGCCCAGGTGCTTCGTGCCCTCGGCGTACGGACGTCCGTGGCCGCCCTCCTCGACGAGCCGGGCGGCGCCGCCGAACTCCTCGGCCGGCTCGCGGACGAGGACCGCGAGGTCGGCCCCGTACAACTGCACTCCCTGTACACGGCCCTGGCCGATCTCGACCCGGAACAGGTCACGCTGCCCGACGAATTGCGGGCCGTGATCGACGGCGAGGTCCGGGTCGTCGACGCGGCGGACGCCGTGATCGCGGACGCCCCGGACCTGCTGCCGCTCGCCGGAGGCCTCCCGCTGCTCCCGGTCGCCCCGGCACGCGCGGCCGATCTGGCCGAGCTGTTCCAGGTGCGCAGGCTCGGCGAGAGCGTCGAGGCGGAGGTGACGACGGAGGGCGAGGAGCACCAAGTGCCGGATTCGGTACGGGTACTGCTCGGCGCCGGAACCCCGGACGTGTACATCGAGCACGGCGAACTGCGCGCGGGCGGCGTCGAACTGGACTGGCACCGCACCCCCGACGGGACCGTGCACGCCGCCACGCTGGAAGGCGTCGCCGCGGGCCTGGCCTGGGCGGCGGGGCAGTGGCCGCGCCGCTTCGAGGTCGCGGCGCTGCTGGAGGACCCGTCCCGTACGGAGGAACTGGCCCGGGACCGCTGGTTCGACTGACGGACCGGAGCGGGTCCGAAGCGCATCGGCGCCGGGGCGCGGGGCGCGGGGCGCATGCACAAGAAAACCCCAACAGCTGCACAACCGTTCACGTGTCCCGATGGTCTCTCCTGTGAAGCCACCAGGCTTCACAGACGATCGTGGGCCCGTGGGCGAACAACCTTCGCGGGCCCCCTTCTCCATGTTGGGGAATGAACATGCGCATTCGTGCCACCGTGGCCGCCGTAACCGGCGCCCTGGCTCTCTCCGCTTTTGTCATTCCGTCGGCGGCTCAGGCCGACGACGCGCACCGCTCGACCGTCGGCGACATCGCGCGCGCCGCTCAGTCCACCGCCGGTGCCGACTCCGGTGCCAAGTCCGGCGCGCGTTCCCTCGCGGCCACCAGCACCCCCGGCCAGCTCGACCTCACCTTCTCCAAGTTCACCGTGAACGGCGGCAAGCCGATCGCCGTGGGCACCACCGCCACGAAGACCGTGCCGACCACGTTCACCGTGACGCACGCCGCCGATGTGAACATCTTCGCCTCGGACTTCAAGCTCGGTGCCAGCCTCTACCGCGGCTCGTTCGATGCTCCGACGAACGAGCTCTACGGCGATGTCGACCCCACCTGCAAGGCCGTGTCCTCCACGGTCGCCACCTGCAAGGGGCAGATCGCCATCTGGCCGCAGTACGACCTGATCGGCAACGCCGACGCCACGACGTGGAAGGCGATGGGCTTCGCCGTCGACTACAACGGCCAGGACCCGATGAACCCCGACCCCGCCAAGATCGGCTTCGCGCTGCAGGACGGCCTGGGCACGACCCGTGTGCAGCGGCAGTCGAATCTGACGGTGAACGCCGCTCCGGAGCCCGTGAAGAAGGGCGGGACGATCACGGTCACCGGCAAGCTGTCGCGGGCGAACTTCGACGACCTGAAGTACCACGGTTACTCCACGCAGCCGGTGAAGCTCCAGTTCCGCAAGAAGGGCAGCTCCACGTACACCACGATCAAGACGATCAAGTCGAGCAGCACCGGCACCCTGAAGACCACCGTCAAGGCGTCGGTCGACGGTTACTGGCGCTACAGCTTCGCCGGTACGTCCACCACCCCGGCCATCTCGGCCGCGGGTGACTTCGTCGACGTGAAGTAATTTCCGTCGCGCAACACGCACCATTCCGGGCCGTGCCCGGGGACGGCTCCCGTCCCCGGGCACGGCCCGGAGCGTATGCCGCCGCATCTCTCACCGCGGGACGACGCGCGAGAACCCACGGCGCGTACAACCCTTCACCTGCGTAAGAGGTCTTGTCTTCGAGTCAGCAGACTCACAGACCGAACGAGCCCCGGCCGGGTCGGACCACGTACTCGCGGGGCCCCTTTCTCCACTGGAGAAACATATGCGTATTCGCGCCACTGTCGCAGCCGCTTCCGGCGCCCTGGCCCTGTCCGCTCTGGCCGTCCCGGCCGCCCACGCGGACGACCACTCTGCTGCGAACCTGCACGTGCCGACATCGGCGGCCGAGGTCTTCGGCACCGCCGCCAAGGGTTCTTCGAAGGCTGCCGCGGCCACCCGCGCCGCCACGGCGGAACCCGTCATCTCGAAGGTCGTCGTCAACGGCGGCAAGAACATCGTCCTGGGCACCACGGCCTCGAAGACGATTTCGGTCTCGCTCACGGCGTCGCACGCGGAGGGTGTCGTCGATGCCTACGTCGCCCTGTGGCACGGCACGGACCCGTCCTCGCCGGACACCATCGACGGGGCCATCCTGCCGAACGAGGACGAGGCGAGGTGCACCAAGGTCAACGCGACGACCTCCACGTGCAAGCTGACGTTCACGATCTACCCGCGCTACGACCTGTACAAGAACCCCCTGGCCGGCACCTGGCACGTCGCCGCGGGCGCCCTCGCCGGTAACTACAACGACGTCGCCTACACCAACTTCTACAGCACCGCCCGCGTGCAGCGGCTGTCGAAGCTGACGGTGAACGCCGCTCCGGAGCCCGTGAAGAAGGGCGGGACGATCACGGTCACCGGGAAGCTGTCGCGGGCGAACTGGGAGGACCACGCGTACCACGGCTACACCGGCCAGTCGGTGAAGCTCCAGTTCCGCAAGAAGACCAGCAGCACCTACACCACCATCAAGACCATCAAGACGAACAGCACCGGCAACCTGAAGACCACGGTCAAGGCGTCGGTCGACGGCTACTGGCGCTACAGCTTCGCCGGTACGTCCACCACCCCGGCCGTCACGACCGCGGGCGACTTCGTCGACGTGAAGTAGCCCGCAGCCGCAGGGGCTACACCGGGAAGCGGCGGCCGACCAGACGCCAGGCGAACTCCAGGCCGGCCGCCGCCACCACCGCGATCGCCACCGCGGTCCACGGCATCACCGCTCCCACCAGCTTCAGCGCGAAGAATTCCTGCAGCCACGGCACCACCAGCACGATCAGGAACGCCAGCCCCATCGTCGCCACCAGGCAGACCCGCCACCAGGTGTACGGGCGGGCGATGATCGCCAGCACCCACATCGAGACCAGGAACAGCGTGAGCGTGGCCGCGCTGGTTTCCGCGTCCAGCGCACCCGGACCGGTGTAGTAGTGCCGGGCGATCAGATACGTCACGAACGTGGCGACGGCCGCGATGACACCCGACGGGATCGCGTACCGCATGACGCGGCGCACGAAGTGCGGATGGGCCCGTTCCTTGTTGGGGGCGAGGGCCAGGAAGAACGCCGGGACGCCGATCGTCAGCGTCGACAGCAGGGTCAGATGGCGCGGCAGGAACGGGTAGTCGACCTGGAAGCAGACCACCAGGACCGCCAGCAGCACCGAGTAGACGGTCTTGGTCAGGAACAGGGTGGCGACCCGGGTGATGTTGCCGATCACCCGGCGGCCCTCGGCGACTACGGACGGCAGCGTCGCGAAGCTGTTGTTGAGCAGCACGATCTGGGCGACGGCCCGGGTCGCCTCGGAGCCCGACCCCATGGCGACGCCGATGTCGGCGTCCTTCAGCGCCAGCACGTCGTTGACGCCGTCGCCGGTCATCGCGACGGTGTGGCCGCGGGACTGGAGTGCGCCGACCATGTCCCGCTTCTGCTGCGGGGTGACCCGGCCGAAGACCGCGTTCTCCTCCATGGCCGTGGCCATGTCGTCCGGGTCGGTGGGCAGCCGGCGCGCGTCCAGGGTGTTCTCGGCGCCCGGCATGCCGAGCTTTCCGGCGACCGCGCCGACGGAGACCGCGTTGTCGCCGGAGATGACCTTCGCGGCGACCCGCTGGTCGGCGAAGTAGGCCAGCGCCTCCTGGGCGTCCGGCCGCAGCCGCTGTTCCAGGACGACCAGCGCGCTCGGTACGGCTCCGGCGGCGATGTCCGGCCCTTCGAGTTCGCTCTGCGCGCGGGCCAGCAGCAGCACCCGCAGCCCCCGCTCGTTGAGCTGCTCGATCTCGGTGAGCGCCGGGTCCTGCTCGGGCAGCAGCACATCGGGGGCGCCGAGCAGCCAGGCCGACGCCCGGCCGCCGCCCTCGTCGAACGCGGCGCCGCTGTACTTGCGGGCCGAGGAGAACGGCAGCGACTGCGTGCACCGCCACTCCTCCCCGTCCGGACAGGCGTCGACGATGGCCTGCAGGCTGGCGTTGGGCCGGGGGTCGGACGAGCCGAGGGCACCCAGCACGCGCCGTATGTACGTGTCGTCGACGCCGCCCAGCGCCCGGACCTCGGTGACGTCCATGCCGCCCTCGGTGAGGGTGCCGGTCTTGTCCAGGCAGACGACGTCGACGCGGGCCAGACCCTCGATGGCGGGGAGCTCCTGCACCAGGCACTGTTTGCGGCCGAGTCGTACGACACCGATCGCGAAGGCGACCGAGGTGAGCAGCACCAGGCCTTCCGGGATCATCGGGACGATGCCGCCGACGGTCCGGGCGACCGACTCCCTGACGTTGTTGTCCTTGACGAAGAGCTGGCTGATGACCAGGCCGAGCGCGGTCGGCACCATCATCCAGGTGACGTACTTGAGGATGGTGGAGATGCCGGTGCGCAGCTCGGACTGGACGAGGGTGAAGCGGGACGCCTCCTCGGCGAGCTGAGCGGCGTAGGCCTCGCGGCCGACCTTGGTGGTGGCGAACGCTCCGCCGCCCGCGACGACGAAGCTGCCGGACATCACCGGGTCGCCGGGCCGCTTCAGCACCGGGTCGGCCTCGCCGGTCAGCAGCGACTCGTCGATCTCCAGGTTGTCGGCCTCGGCGACCGTGCCGTCGACGACGACCTTGTCGCCGGGGCCGAGTTCGACGAGGTCGCCGAGGACGATCTCGGAGGTGGAGATCTCGGCCGAGATCCCGTCGCGCCGCACGGTGGGTTTGGCCTCGCCGATGACCGCGAGGCTGTCCAGGGTCTTCTTGGCCCGCCATTCCTGGATGATGCCGATGCCGGTGTTGGCGACGATCACGAAGCCGAAGAGGCTGTCCTGGATCGGCGCGACGAACAGCATGATCAGCCAGAGAATGCCGATGATCAGGTTGAACCGGGTGAAGACGTTCGCGCGGACGATCTCGCCGATGGAACGGGACGAGCGGACGGGTACGTCGTTGACCTCACCGCGGGCGATCCGCTCGGCCACCTCGGCCGCGGTCAGCCCGCGGGGATTCACGGCCGGAGCCGGGAGCTTCACCGGGTGGACCGGATCGAGCTCGCAACCGGCGTCGATCATCGCCGGTCCGGGGCGGCCGGCGGAGCCGGATGCCCCGGGAGTCTGCTCGCCGAAGGAGTTTGGTGCCCGCTGCGTCATGGTTCCGACGGTACGGGGGGATCGTCCGATTCACCTACCGGGGGTCCGAAGATCAGACCGGGGGAGGAGAGGGATGGTCCTGCGGTAGTAGGGAACCCTGATGCGGTCGTGGGGAAGCCCCTGATACCGGGCAGTGCGGGTCGGTGCCGGACGGCGGCACCCGAGGGCCGTTCGGCCTCACGCCGTGGCGCCCGACGCGCCCTCCGCGTCCGTCCCTACGCTCGGCGCGGAAGCCGCAGCCGCCGCCCGCTTGATCGCCGCGTCGCGCCCCCGTACGTACCAGATGCCGATCAGGCCGAGTCCCGCACCGGCCAGGCAGGTCCACAGCCACCACAGGTGCCCGTGGTCGTCGAACCAGCCGTAGAACGGCAGCTGGACCAGGAAGAGGACGAACCAGAGGATCGTGCCGCCGGTGATGGTGGCGACGACGGGCCCCTCCAGGGGCTCGGGTGCCTCGTGCTTCGGTGTCCACTTCGCCATGACCTCAGTGTATGGGCCCACCCGTGGCCCCCTCCCGTACCCCGTAAAGACGGCATGCACAAGACCGGCCGGTAGGACCGTCAGGGCAGGTGACCCAAGGGTCTACGCGCGGAGATAGCGATCTTCGTCTTATGTATTCATACTGAATCTGCTTACGACTGTCTCGAATTATTCGTGTGAACGTCCAAAGCTGACCGCTTTTAACCCCCTCTACGTACGACTGAGGTCATACATGTCCCCCTCGGCCACCGCTTCGGTCGACTCCGAGCAGTCTCCGGCTCCTCAGCCGCACAACGGCCTGGATCGTTTCTTCAAGATCTCCGAGCGGGGGTCGTCGGTTGCACGCGAGATTCGTGGCGGATTCGCCACGTTCTTCGCAATGGCGTACATCATCGTGCTGAACCCGATCATTCTCGGTAGCGGAAAGGACATGTACGGTCACCACCTCGACGGTGGCCAGCTGGTCACCGCCACCGTGCTGACCGCCGCGTTCACCACCCTGCTCATGGGTGTCATCGGCAATGTGCCGATCGCGCTGGCCGCCGGTCTCGGCGTCAACACCGTTGTCGCGCTCCAGCTCGCCCCCAGGATGACCTGGCCGGACGCGATGGGCATGGTCGTCCTCGCGGGCATCGTGGTGATGCTGCTGGTCGCGACCGGGCTGCGGGAACGCGTGATGAGCGCCGTACCGAAGTCGCTGCGCAAGGGCATCGCGATCGGTATCGGCCTCTTCATCCTGCTGATCGGCCTGGTCGACTCGGGCTTCGTCTCGCGCTACGTGGACAAGGCGGAGACCACCGTCCCGCTCAAGCTCGGCGGCGTCCTCGACGGCGGGCACCTGCTCGGCTGGCCCGTCCTGATCTTCATCCTCGGTACCCTGCTCACCCTCGCGCTGATCGTCCGCAAGGTGCCGGGCGCGATCCTGATCTCCATCGTCTCGATGACGGTCGTCGCGCTGATCATCAACGCGATCGTCGATCTGCCGGGTGAGGCGTGGGGGCTGACCGTCCCGCAGTGGCCGGGCAACCCGGTGGCCACCCCGGACTTCGGACTGGTCGGTCAGGTCAGCCTGTTCGGCGGCTTCCACAAGGTCGGCATCCTCACCGGCATCCTGTTCGTGTTCACCGTGCTGCTGTCCTGCTTCTTCGACGCGATGGGCACCATCCTCGGTGTCGGCGACGAGGCGAAGCTGACGGACAAGGACGGCAACTTCCCCGGCATCAACAAGGTGCTGTTCGTCGACGGCATCGCGGTCGCCGCAGGCGGTGCGAGCTCCTCCTCCGCCTCGACCTGCTTCGTGGAGTCCACGGCGGGCGTCGGCGAGGGCGCCCGCACCGGTCTGGCGAGCGTCGTGACGGGTCTGCTGTTCACGGTGGCGCTGTTCCTCACCCCGCTGGCGACCATGGTCCCGTCGCAGGCCGCCACCCCGGCGCTGCTGGCGGTCGGCTTCCTGATCATCTCGGGTTCGGTGCGGGACATCGACTGGAGCGACTACACGCTCTCCATCCCGGCCTTCCTGGCCATGGTGATGATGCCGTTCACGTACTCGATCACCAACGGCATCGGCATGGGCTTCATCGCCTTCTCCGTGCTGCGGGTCGCGGCCGGGCGCTGGCGCGAGGTGCCGGTGGCCATGTACGTGGTGTCGGCGGTCTTCGTCTTCTACTACGCGATGCCGGCCCTCGGCCTCACGTGACCTCTTCCGCCCTGATCCCTGCGGTCCCTTCCGAACCGTAGAACCTCTCCGTCTCGTCGACCGCTGCCTTGAAGCGTTCGTCGAAGTCATCGCGAATGAGCGTCCGGACGACATAGTCCTGGACGCTCATTCCGCGTTTGGCGGCATGCTGCCTGAGCCGGTCGAGCAGCTCACCGTCTATCCGCAGGCTGAGCACAGTCGATCCCATGGCAAGCAGGGTTACGGCCCACGAGGTCGTTTCGCGTCACTTTCCGGATCCGACTCACTCGTTCGGGTGATCGATTGGGCGATGCGGCTCTCGCGCGTGTAACACGAATGGTCTTTAGAGTAGGTAATGAGTTACGCTAATGAACATGCCTGACCTGATCCACGACGGCGACAGTGCGGCCGCCGTGAGCTCCCTTCGTTCCGCCGTGATGCTGCTCGGCCGACGCCTGAAGCACCAGCGCGTCGACGAGTCGCTGAGCCCCACCGAGATGTCGGTGCTCGGCACGCTCGCCCGCTGCGGTTCGGCCACGCCCGGTGAGCTGGCCCGCAAGGAGCATGTGCAGCCTCCGTCGATGACTCGCATCGTCGCGCTGCTGGAAGCAAAGGGACTGGTCAGACTGGAACCGCACCCCGATGACCGTCGCCAGAAGATGGTCAGCCAGACCGAACAGGCGGAAGCCATGCTCGAAGAGAGCCGCTCCAAGCGGAACGCCTGGCTGGCCACCCTCGCCGAGGGTCTGGACGAGGAAGAGTGGGAGACGCTGCGCAAGGCGGCGCCCGTGCTGGAGAAGCTCGCCCACCTGTAGCGGGGCCGGCCGCGCCGGACCACAGCCGGCGCACCGCCCGCACCGCCGCATCCCGTCAGTCAGCGAAATGTATACGCCCGAGGAGGCGAACCCTTTTGAGTACGGGATCCGGAGCAGACTCCGCCCCCGCACCGACTTCCACCCACGAGAGCAAGCGCGGCGGGACCTTCTCGTCGCTGAAGATCCGTAACTACCGCCTGTTCGCCACGGGCGCCGTGATCTCCAACACCGGTACCTGGATGTCCCGCATCACGCAGGACTGGCTCGTCCTGAGCCTCACCGGGTCCGCCGCCGCCGTCGGTATCACCACGGCCCTCCAGTTCCTTCCGATGCTTCTCTTCGGCCTGTACGGCGGCGTCATCGCCGACCGTCTCCCGAAGCGCAAGCTCCTGCTCTTCAGCCAGGCGGCTCTCGGCCTGTGCGGGATCGCCCTCGCGGTGCTCACGCTCTCCGGTGTCGTCCAGGTGTGGCACGTCTACCTCATCGCGTTCCTGCTCGGCATGGTGACGGTCGTCGACAACCCGGCCCGCCAGTCGTTCGTCTCCGAGATGGTCGGCCCAGCCCAGCTGCGGAACGCGGTCAGTCTCAACTCGGCGAACTTCCAGTCCGCCCGGCTCATCGGCCCCGCCATCGCGGGTGTCCTGATCACCACGGTCGGCAGTGGCTGGGCCTTCATGTTCAACGGCCTGTCCTTCGTAGCCCCGCTCGTCGGCCTGATGCTGATGCGTACGAGCGAGCTGCACAAGGCCACCGTCGTGCCGCGCGCCAAGGGGCAGCTGCGGGAGGGCCTGCGCTATGTCTCCGGCCGCCCCGAGCTGATCTGGCCGATCGTTTTGGTCGGCTTCGTCGGCACGTTCGGGTTCAACTTCCCGATCTGGCTCACGGCCTTCGCGGACGAGATCTTCCACGGCGGCGCCGGGATGTACTCGTTCTTCAACATCCTCATGGCGGCCGGCTCCCTCGCCGGCGCCCTGCTCGCCGCCCGCCGCCGCTCCTCGCGGCTGCGGATGCTGGTGGCCGCGGGCACGGCGTTCGGTCTGCTGGAGATCATCGCGTCCCTGTCGCCGTCCGTCTGGCTCTTCGCGATCCTGCTGGTCCCTATCGGCATGATCGGCCTGACAACCAACATCAGCGCGAACACGAGCGTCCAGATGGCTGCCGACCCGGCGATGCGCGGCCGGGTCATGAGCCTGTACATGATGGTCTTCGCCGGCGGTACGCCGGTGGGCGCCCCGATCGTCGGCTGGATCAGCGACGCCTACGGGGTCCGTACGGGCATGGCGGTCGGCGGTGCGTTCTCACTGGTGGCCGCACTGGGCGTCGGCTTCATGCTGGCCCGCGTGGGCGGCCTCCGCCTCAAGGTCGACCTCCGCCCGGGCCGCCCGCACGTGCGGTTCGTCCCGCGTGAGGAGCTGGCCACGGCGGCCTGAGGGGCGCCTGCACGGCACACGAAACGGCCCCGACCGGGGGATCCGGTCGGGGCCGTATCACGTGTGCGAGGGGGCGTGTCAGTCGCGGGGGAACTTGTCGGTCCGGAGGGTGAGGCCGACGACGGTGTCGGTCAGGTCGATCGGGGTGCCGAAGTCGAGGCTCAGCACACTGCGGTATTCGTCGTCCTTCGGGAGCGTGTGGAGGTGCCACGTGCCGGTGTACGGGTCGGCGATGACGTACACCGGCACGCCGGCGGTGGCATACGTGGCCTTCTTCGGACCGTAGTCGTTGGCGGCGGTGTCCTTGGAGATCACCTCCGCGACGAACTCGATGTCCTGGTAGCGATACCGCCCCTTGGCGTCATGCGTAGCGCCCTCGGCCAGGGCCACGACGTCCGGGGCGAGGCCGTTGAGGCGGCCCGGAAAGTCGAAGCGGACGTCGGATGTCAGTTGCTCCTCCCCGTACCTGGAGAGCAGTTGCCTGATGATCGCCAGGATGATCCGCCAGTGAATGTCCCGCTGTGGCGACATGTAGATGATCCCCTCGACGATCTCGACCTTGAATCCCTCGGGGGTGGGCTCAAGCCACTCGAACATCATGTCCAAGGTGCGCTCGTCGCTGTTGTCGGCCATCTCGATCCTGTCGGTGTCTACGACGGTCATCGTGCCGCTCCTCCCCGCTGCCGCGCGGGCGCGGGCAGCCGCGTAGAACAACGATACGTACGGGGGCCTGGACACGCCGTCACGGTGCGACACTCGGCCCATGAGCAGCCTCAGACTCTTCGTCGCCGTTCTGCCGCCCGACGCCGCCATCCAGGAACTGCGCCGTGCCGTCGCCCCGCTGCACGCGCTCCCCGGTGCCGGGAAGCTGCGCTGGACCGGTACGCCCAGCTGGCACTTCACCCTCGCGTTTCTCGGGGCCGTGGACGAGGAAGTGCTGCCCGAGCTGGATGCGCGTCTCGCGCGGGCGGCCGGCCGTACCGAGCCCTTCCCCCTGCGCATCCACGGGGCCGGCCGGTTCGACGGGCGGGCGCTGTGGGCGGGGGCCGCCGGAACGATCGACACGTTGCGGCTTCTCGCCGAACGCGCCGGTGCCGCCGCCCGCCGCGCCGGCCTCCCGCTGGAGGAGCACCGCCGCTACAGCGCCCACCTCACCCTCGCCCGCAGCCGCACCGACGCCGACCTGCGCCCCTACGTCGAGGCGCTCGCGGACTTCGACGGCACCGCGTGGGAGGTCGGCGAGCTCGCCCTCGTACGCAGCAACCTGCCGGTCGCCGGGGTGCCGGGCGAGCAGCCGCGTTACGAGGTGATCGCATCCTGGCCGCTGGGCCACTGAGAGCGCCGGTTACGCTCGAAGGGTGGATCCGAAGACCAGAAACCGCATCATGGCCGCCGTGCTCGTGCTGATGTTCGTCGTCGTCGCTGTGGCAGCCGCCGTCGGACAGTGACGCGTACGGCCGGCGTCAGCGGCCGTGCCGCAGTAGGCGGCGTGCGGGCTGTCTCAGGTGTTGACGGCCGACGCCGTCTCCTTGGCGAACGCCTCCGGGTTGTCCAGCATGATGTTGTGCCCGCACTCCGGGACCGCCACGACCCGCACCCCGTTCTCGATCAGCGCGTCCTCGCCGGGCAGCGGTCCGTTGTCCAGGGGGCGCAGATACGTGCGCGGAATCTTCAGGTCCAGCAGTAGCGCGCGCATCGTCGGCGTCGTCCCGCGGGCGAGATGCACCGCGGTGCGGTGCAGCGCCTCGGGACCCGCGAGGCGCATGGTCGCCCACCAGTGGGGACCCACCCGGTCGCGCACTTCCTCCAGGCCGCCGGCCAGGAACTCCTCCTCCGTGTACGCGGCGATGCCGCTGCTGCCCGGCCGCGCCGGGCCGGGAACGACCGGGTCCAGATTGGCGTCGACCAGCACCAGCCGGGCCACCAGCTGCGGATGACGTGCCGCGAGCACGATGGCCACCGCGCCGCCCATGCTGTGCGCGACCACGTCCGAGTCGTACGCGTCGGCCGCCTTCAGCGCCGCCGCCACCGCGTCGGCGTGCTCTTCCAGGGTGTAGCCGAAGTCCGTGGGGCGGTCGCTGATTCCGAAGCCGAGCAGGTCCATGAGCAGCGACCGGCTGTCGGCCAGCAGGGGGTGCACGGCGCTCGCGGTGAAGTACGGGCCGGACGAGGCCCCGAGCCCGTGCAGATAGACCCGGGTACGGGACGTGCCGGGGCGACCGGGGAGCTCCACCCACCGGATGCACGCACCGCCGGCCGTCACCTGAGCGTTCTGCATGTTTCCTCCTCCTTGCCGCGCAACCGATTGTCTCGGCGAGACTATACATCGGCATCGATGTATAACGTCATGGGAGAGGATGCTTGCATGCTGGAACTGGCCATCCTGGGATTTCTGTACGAACAGCCGCTGCACGGCTATGAGCTGAAGCGTCGGGTCGCCCACCTCACCGGACACGTCCGCCCCATCGCGGACGGCACGCTGTACCCGGCGATCAAGCGCCTGGAGCGAGCCGGATGGCTGGAGCGCCGGACCGAGCCGGGCAGCAGGGCTGCCCCCCGCCACACGCTGACCCTGACCGAGCAGGGGCGTGAGGAGCTGCGGCGCCGGCTGCGGGAGGCCGACGAGACGGACATCAGCGACGAGAACCGCTGGTTCACCGTCCTCGCCTTCCTGCGCCATCTGGCGTCCCCGGCCGATCAGGCGCAGGTGCTGCGGCGTCGGCTCGCGTTCCTGGAGGAACCGAGCAGCTTCTTCTACGAGGGCGAGCAGCCGCTCGGCGCCGAGGCGTTCGAGGACCCGTTCCGGCGGGGTCTGCTGAGGATCGCCCGCGCGACGAGCCAGGCGGAGCTGAGCTGGCTCGGGGAAACGCTCAAGGAACTCGACGCCTCGCTCTGACGCGGACACACAACGGGCCGCCGCTGCCCTCGCCCCCGAACGGGGACGGGACAGCGGCGGCCCATACGTATCGGACGGACGGTCCGTCAGACCCTCCTCACCAGGCGAACGCCTCCGGCGACGGCCCGGGACCCGGGAAGATCTCGTCCAGCGACGCCAGCACCTCCGCGGAGAGGTCCAGCTCCAGCGCCCGCAGCGCCGAGTCCAGCTGCTCCTGGTTGCGCGGTCCCACGATCGGCCCCGTCACCCCCGGCTGTGCGAGCAGCCATGCCAGGCCGACTTCGCCCGGCTCCAGGCCGTGCTTGTCGAGCAGGTCCTCGTACGCCTGGACCTTCTCGCGCTGCGCCGAGTTCTTCAGCGCGTCCGCGCTGCGGCCGGAAGCCGAACGCCCTGCCGCGCCCTCGCGCTCCTTCTTCAGCACACCGCCCAGCAGACCGCCGTGCAGCGGGGACCACGGGATGACGCCGAGGCCGTACTCCTGCGCGGCCGGGATGACCTCCATCTCGGCGCGGCGCTCCATCAGGTTGTAGATGCACTGCTCGCTGACCAGGCCCAATGAGCCGCGTCGGGCGGCCAGTTCATTGGCCTGGGCGATCTTGTATCCGGCGAAGTTCGATGAACCCGCGTAGAGGATCTTGCCCTGCTGGATCAGGACGTCGATCGCCTGCCAGATCTCCTCGAAGGGAGTGTTCCGGTCGACGTGGTGGAACTGGTAGAGGTCGATGTAGTCCGTCTGGAGCCGCTTCAGCGACGCCTCGACCGAACGCCGGATGTTCACGGCGGAGATCTTGTCGTGGTTGGGCCAGGCCTCGCCGTCAGCGGCCATGTTCCCGTACATCTTGGTGGCCAGGACCACCTTGTCGCGGCGTTCACCGCCCTTGGCGAACCAGGTGCCGATGATCTCCTCGGTGCGGCCCTTGTTCTCGCCCCAGCCGTAAACATTCGCGGTGTCGAAGAAGTTCAGGCCCGTGTCCAGCGCCGCGTCCATGATGGCGTGGCTGTCCACCTCATTGGTCTGCGGGCCGAAGTTCATGGTGCCGAGGACGAGGCGGCTGACCTTGAGTCCGGTGCGTCCGAGCTGCGTGTACTTCATGACACCAAGCCAACGCCTTCGAGTCCGCTCGAGGCAAGGGTGCCCCCGAACGCACCCCGCCCCCGACGAGTACCGGAGGCAGGGTGTCATCCGAATGTCCTACGCGGCCGAATGCCTCAGGCGGTCAATTCAGGTACACGATGCCGTCAGTGGTGACCGTCGGCCGGCCCGTCGTGGCCACGACGGGCAAACCGGTCCAGCGCCGCCAGCACCGCCCGGCTCGTCGCTGGACCGCCCAGGTGCCCCGCACCGTCGATCACGGTCAGTTCCGCGTCCGGCCACGCCTTCGCCAGCTCCCACGCGGTGATCAGCGGCCCGCCCAGGTCGAACCGTCCGTGCACCAGCACGCCCGGAATACCCGTCAGCCGCCCCGCGTCCCGGATCAGCTGCCCCTCCTCCAGCCAGGCGCCGTGGGAGAAGTAGTGCGAGCAGATCCGCACCAGCGCCTGCCGCGCCCGGCCGGGGCGCCCGCTGTACGGCGGCGGTCCGGTGTACGCCTCCTGGGAGAGCACCGCGTCCTCCCAGGTGCACCAGTCGGCCGTCGCCTTCTCACGCACCCCGGCGTCGGGGCTCTCCATCCGCCGGGCGTACGCGGCGAGGACGTCCGGCGTCGCGTCCCCCTCGGCCTCCGGCACCCCGGCCCGGAACAGGTCCCAGGCCTCGGGGAAGATCCGGCCCGCGCCCCGGTACAGCCAGTCGATCTCGGAACGCCGGGTCGTCGTGACGGCCGGGATCACGATCTCCGAGACCCGCTCCGGGTGCTGTTCGGCGTACGCGAGGATCAGCGTCGAGCCCCAGGAGCCGCCGTACAGCAGCCACTTCTCGATCCCGAGACGGACGCGCAGCCGCTCCATGTCGGCGATCAGCCGGTCGGTCGTGTTGTACCGCATGTCGGCGGCCGGGTCGCTCGCGTGCGGGGTGGAGCGGCCGCAGCCCCGCTGGTCGAAGAGGACGACGCGGTAGCGGTCCGGGTCGAAGTACTGCCGGGGTCGCTCGGTGCACCCCGACCCCGGGCCGCCATGCACGACGAGTGCGGGTTTGCCGTGCGGGTTGCCGCACACCTCCCAGTGGACGAGGTTGCCTTCGCCGACATCGAGCATGCCGTGCTCGTACGGTTCGACCGGCGGGTACTTCTCGTCGGGCTTGCGGTCCATGGTGCGGTGGCTCCCTCGGCTCGGCGGGCGAAGAGGTCAGCGTAGGGCGGGCGTAGCGTCTCTAGAAGTCTGTGTGTGCCTGTGGTTTCCGGGCTTTTCGGGCGCGGCGTGGCCGTGTGCGGTCGCCTTCGTGGGGTCCGATCCTCGGGGTGAGGGGGTGGACTGCGGTGGCGTGCAGGTGGTGGAAGCCGGTCCGCTCGGCGGCGCGGGTGCGTCGTCGACAGGTTCTGCGCGAGAGCCGCCTGCGTCCGGAGGGTGGAAGGTCTTCTTCCGGCTGGGCGTGGGCGGGTACTCCATGACCTGGCACAGGCCCTGTGGGGGCTGGTGTCGTGGTGTCATGCCCCGCCGGACGCTGAACCATCCCGGTGGGGGTGGTGGCGGGGGCCGTACGCGCTTCGGGCATATGGCGGGAAGTCTTCGGGCTCGGGCCTGGGCCCGGGGTTGCGGCAGGGCGCGGAACGCGTCGATTGGACGGCAGGTCCTCACCCCGCTCATCCACCCCGGAAGCCAGCACGTCCAGCGAGTCCTCGTCCCACCGGAAAGCCACCCAGAAACCCCACCCGTTCCCACAACAGGGGCTGCCCGACCCGCTCACCACTGCCCTCGAGAACACCACGGAAGGCGGTACACGAGGCCGTCGCCATCAACCTGCCCACCCGCACCACCCCCCTTCCCCGCACGATCCTGGTCAGTCCCCAGGAGCGGCCGCCCCCGGTACTCCGATCGACCTAACGACTGACCATCACACAAGGACACGGACTCGCCTTGCCCCGTCGATCCGCCCGAGCCCCCGCGCAGCCCGAGGGCACCGCAACGCGCGGGAATCCGCGATCGTCGACATCCCACGTCACCGAGAATGAGGAGCACGCCCACTCACAAAGTAGAGAAAACCATTACCGGACAGGTGAAAACGGGTGGCAGAGTCCAAGAAACCGTCCCGATGACGCGAAGTAGCATCAACCAGCCTGCGTAAGCCAGACCTCCAAAGTTGAGCTGAGCTGAGGACCTGTTTGCTGTGAATTCCGCACCCCGGCTACTGGCCGTACTCGACGACCTGCTGACCGCTGCCGACCACGACGCCCGCGGTGCGCTGTGGCAACTGGCCGAGCGTGGGCGTGAGTTGGATGCCAATCTGGTGCGCCTCCCGCCGGGAGCCGAGATCGGTGAACATCAGGAGAACGTCCTGGACGTCCTCCTCGTCGTCATCGCGGGTAGCGGCCGGGTCGTCACCGGGGGCGGCGAGCTGGACCTGACGCCGACCACCGTCGCCTGGCTGCCCCGCACCTCCCGCCGCGCCCTTGCCGCAGGGCCGGAGGGGCTGGCGTACGTGACGGTCCACCGCCGCCGCCCCGGCCTGTCCATCAAGTCCCCGGTCGCGGCCCGGGCCACGCCTCTGGTCGCGCCTTCGGCCGCGTACGAGGGCGGCGAGGCGCCCTGCATGCTGGACCGGGTCTGCCCCGCGTGCGGCCGGCTCTCACAGGATCCGGAGCCGGTGTTCTGCAGCCGGTGCGGGGAGCGGTTCGCCGAGCGTTGACCACTGACCACTGACCACTGACCACTGACCGCGGCGGCCTGTTCGCGCAGCGGCATGGCAGCTGCGTGCGGACCAGGAGATTCCGTGCGGACAAGGTGTCGGGACATTAGCTCGCATACGGAGCTAAAATGGGCAGCGTGGCGGCGGGTGATCTGCCTGATGAGCTCGCCGGACTTCTGCCCCGCATCCAGAGGCTTGCCCGGCGACGGCTGTGGAGCGGCCTGCCGGAGCCCCGGCTGCGCGGAGCGCACGCCGAGCTGCTGCGCCTGGTGGTCGACGAGCCCGGCATCCGCGTCTCCACGGCCGCGCACAGCCTCTGTCTCGCGCCCAACTCGGTCAGCACCCTGGTGAACCACCTCGTCGCCGAGGGACTGCTGCGCCGGGAGCAGGACCCCGGAGACGGGCGGGCCGCGCTGCTGTGTCCGACCCCCGCAGGAACCGGGAAGCTGAGCGACTGGCACGCCCGTCGCGAGGCGCTCTTCCGCGAACACCTGGCCGGGCTCGACGCCGCCGACCGGGCGGCACTCGCCGCCGCGCTCCCGGCCCTGCACAGACTCGCCGCCTCGCTGCGCGAAGGGGATGAGATCGCGTGACCACGGAAACCGCCCCCGCCCTCAACTGCACCGGTCTGAGCTACAGCTTCGGCGACGCGAAGGCCGTCGACGACCTGGACCTGCTGGTCGGCCAGGGGGAGGTGTTCGGCCTCCTGGGGCCCAACGGCGCGGGCAAGACCACCACGATGCGCGCGATCACCACACTCCTGCCCATACCGCCCGGCGTCATCGAGGTGTTCGGCCACGACGCGGCCCGGCACAGGATGGCGGTACGGCGCCTGCTCGGCTACGTACCGCAGCAGCTGTCGGCCGACGCGAACCTCACCGGCCGGGAGAACGTCCAGCTCTTCGCCCGCGTCTTCGACGTACCCCGCCGCGAACGGGCCGCGCGGGTCTCCCAGGCGCTGGACGCGGTCGGCCTCGGCGATGTCGCGCACCGGCTTGCCGCCACGTACTCCGGCGGCATGGTCCGCCGCCTCGAACTCGCGCAGGCCCTGGTCAGCGCCCCCCGGCTGATGATCCTGGACGAGCCGACCATCGGCCTGGACCCGATCGCGCGGGACAGCGTCTGGGACCGCATCAACGAGATACGGGCCGGCACCGGCATGACCGTGCTGGTCACCACCCACTCCATGGGCGAGGCCGATCGGCACTGCGACCGGCTCGCGCTGATGCACCTCGGCAGACTCCGCGCGTCCGGCACTCCCGCCCAGCTCAAGGGCGAACTCGTCGCCCACCGGCGGAAAACGGGTGAGACGGGCCTTTTGCCGCCGTCCCTGGAGGACGTCTTCCGGTACCACTCCGGAAGCGGACTGAACGACCCCGGCTCAGGTTCCGAATCCGGTTCCGACGAAGGGAAAGGAGCGTTCCGAGATGTCCGCCGTACCCGTCGCACCGCATCCCGCCTCGGCTGATTCCGGCCCGCCCGACCAGCGGTTCGCCCTGTTGCTGACCCCGCCGCCGCCCCGTACCGGCTGGCGCGTCGTACCGGCGAGAGTGGCCGCGATGTGCGTCGTCGAGATGCAGAAGCTGCGCCACGACCGCACCGAGATCTACACCCGCGCCGTCCAGCCCGCGCTCTGGCTGCTGATCTTCGGCGTGACGTTCTCGCGTATCCACGCCATCCCCACCGGGGGCGTCCCCTATCTCGACTTCCTCGCGCCCGGCATCATCGCCCAGTCCGCCATGTTCATCGCGATCTTCTACGGCATCATGATCATCTGGGAGCGGGACTCGGGCGTCCTCACGAAACTCATGGTCACGCCCACGCCCCGGACCGCCCTGGTGACCGGCAAGGCCTTTGCCGCGGGGGTGAAGGCCGTGATCCAGGCGGCGGTCGTCATCGTGATCGCCGCGCTGATCGGTGTCGGCATGACCTGGAACCCGTTGCGGCTGCTCGGAGTGGTCGTGGTGGTCGTGCTCGCCTCGGCGTTCTTCTCCTGCCTGTCGATGTCGATAGCGGGGATCGTCCTCACCCGCGACCGGCTGATGGGCATCGGCCAGGCCATCACGATGCCGCTCTTCTTCGCCTCCAACGCGCTCTACCCCGTCGCCCTGATGCCCGGCTGGCTCCAGGCCGTCAGCAGGGTGAACCCGCTGAGTTACGAGGTCGACGCCCTGCGCGGGCTGCTCATCGGCACCCAGGCCCACCTCGGCCTCGACCTCGCGGTCCTCGCCTTCGCGGCGCTGGTCGGCATCGTCGCCGCCGGTTCGCTGCTGGGCCGCCTGGCCCGCTGAGCCCGAGCGGTGCGGGGCCGCGCGCTTCACACGGTGGTATCTCCTGTCGCCAGGACAGGAGATACCACGCGGGCATTTTCACGGCAGGAATTCGTAGAACGGGCCGTCAGGCGCGAAGTTGCGAGAACACAACGTCACGTCCTGCGCCATGTCCTCCTCGCGCCAGAGCCCGAGATCCCGTCGGCTGCGGGTCCGTTCAGTTGAAGGGAACGGCGTCCGTCGGGGAGGTGTGCCAGTTGGTGACGATCGGGTCCGCGACAGTAATGGTGCCGACCCGCAGGGAAACCGGGTTGGGGTCGTCGTCACCGACGCCGACGATGATGCTGTCCAGTTCCTTGCCACCGTTTCCGCCGGTGCTCTTCGGGTTCACCCCGGCGTAGGCGGTGGTACTCCCACTCAGCGTGATCTGCTTGCCGACGGCCTGCTCCGCGGGACCCGCCTGGGTGCCGTCGGAACCGAACGCCACGGTCGGAAGCGCGGCCGGCAGGACACAGGTGATCCCCGACTTGGCCTTCGCGCTGATCAGGATGTATCCGCCGGCCTGGGTCTCGGACCTGGTGCTCCAGGAGATGTCGTTGGCGCCGCAGCTCTGCCCGACCGGCTCCCGCTTGCCGTTGCCGTTGCCGGTGTCGGCGCCGGAGCCGGTCCCGTCCTCGGTTCCCTTGCCCTTGCCCGTCGCGTCGGAGCCCTTGTCGGTGCCCTGACCGCTGCCCGCGGTCGACGAGCCGGACGGGGTGGCCGCGTTGCCGCCCGGAGTGGCGGACGAAGAACCCCGCGCGGCGCCGGTGTCCGTGGCCGTGTCCGAGTCCTGGCACGCCGTCATCAGCATGGCGCCGCCCACAAGGACTGCGGAGACGAGGAAGGCCTTGCGACGGTTGCCGGACATGAAATCCCCTTGGTAATCAGTGGTTGAGGCCGAAGCGGTTTCGACTTCTCGGTGCTCGCTCGATCACTATGAGGGGCCTGCGAGCCGAAGGGATCCCGGCGTCTTCGTTCCAGGACAACGCTGTCGCAGACCGGTGACATGATCACGACGTGGTAAACCCAGGCCTGCCACTGACCACAGTGGTCAGTGGCAGGCCTGGGTTCCGTCGTCGGAGCCCCTGTCGGGTTCGAACCGACGACCTACCGCTTCCCACCCGATCGCTCCGGCCAACAGAGCCAGGACTGAGGCCGTGGGCCGGACGGGACCGCCGCCCACGGACAAGACGCGCCTGACCGTACGACCCGGCCGGCCCGACGCCACGACGGTAACGATCTACGCGGCGAGTTCACCCAGGACGCGGGCCGCCGGTGCCGGGTCGATCAGCCACTTCAGGTGGCTGCCCTCAAGGGTGCGCACGTCGTACGGATTGTCCGGCGTCAGCGCGTTGCCCTCGCGGATCAACCGGTCCTGTATCGCGAGCGGCAGACCCGCGTCGTCGGCCAGACGCACGAAGGTCTTCGGGATGCGGCCCCAGGTTGCGGCCTGCGCCCGGTCGGCGGAGGTGCCGACGTCCAGGTTCTCGTCGGGCTGGAAGGTGTTCAGGAAGGTCAGGAACTCCTCGTCGGTGCCGTCGGCGAGGAAGGCCGCCTTGAACGCCGCGAGAGCGTCCGGATCCGCGGTGCGGAAGTTGACGCGCAGCAGGCCGAGTTCGACCGGGTTCCCGACCATCGCCATCGCCAGGGAAGCGGCGTCGACCGTGGCCATTTCCGGCTCGGCGTAGTAGTCGTTGACGTCGAGATCGACCGGGCACCAGGCCGAGACATAGACGATGCGGTCGATCAGGTCCGGCCGTGCGTTGGCCGCCGCGGTGGCCGTGATGCCGCCGCGGCTGTGCGAGACGAGGATCACCGGCCCATTCTCCTTGGCCCGCTCCAGGATCCCGATCAGATGCGCGACGTTGTCGGCGAGCGTGACGCCCTTGATCGAGCCGGGCGCGGTGGCGAGCCCTTCGAGATCCTGCGGCATCTGATAGGCGCACGAGTAGGTTGCCCCAAATCCGTGGCCGGGCAGGTCGACGGCGACCGAACGGTGTCCGAGGAGGCCGAGTTCGGCCTGGAGCGGCGCGAAGGAGAAGGAGCTCGCGAAGGCTCCGTGAACCAGTACCAAGGTCGGTTGCATTTGTTCTTACTCGCTTTCTTGCCCCCGGGCGTCGGCACGCGCAGCGCCATTCCCGATACCGCAGGCCACTTCGCGGCCGAGGAGCGGGTCGTCGTCCTGCGCGCCCCATCGCCGCAGGGACGTCTTCGGGCGTGGCAGGCGCCACGCGGTCAAGCGCGGAGTCTCAAGGGCAGCGCGCGGACGGGTGCCCCGTATCCGCTGGTCCACACTACTCAGCGAGAGATCATCCGCACTACGGCAACTACCTTAAAAGCCCCTCCGCTTGCGCCTCGCCCCCGCACGCCTCACCGGGCCCGCCCGGCAGCTCCCCGACGGCATCGAGACCACCCGGGTCCACGACGAGCCCGTCCAACCCCGCCATGGGCACGGTGATCAGCACCGCTGCGCCGAAGGGCTGTCACTGCGTGCGCGGCCGGTCGAACCAGATCGTCAGCAGCGTCGGTACGAGCCCCACCCAGAACACCACCTGCGGAACACCCCGGCCCGTCCACGGCACCGCCGCGATGGTCACCGCACACAACGTCCCCAGCACCGCCTGCACCAGCACCAGCCGCGCCCAGAACATCCGCCGCAACAGCGACCGCACACTCAACTGCACCCCCGCGCGCAGCTTCCGGTAGCGCCACCACGCGCCGAGCGCCCAGACCCGAGTTCCGGGTTGCGCATGGGAGCCAGGAACGCTGCTTCGAGGCGGTCCTTGATCTCCTGCATGCCGCCGACGTCGGCGAGCGTCACGGAACCGGGGTTGTCGACCTCCCAGGCGGTGGCGTCGCCCGGATCACCGCTGCCGTCGGCGGCGAGGGGCGCCTCGGGGGCGGAGGCCGAGGCAGGGGTCACGAAGCGTGGCGGGACGGTGTCCCCGACCTCGTTCTCGGCGGCGGCCCAGTCGAACCCGGTGGAGGGGCTGGGGGCGGCGGGTTCTTCGGGCTGCTCGGCCTGGTGGGGCATCTCGGCCTTCTCGGCCTTCTCCGCCTCGTCGCCGGCCGGGGCGGGCAGCCCCATGGCCCGCATCATGAGCGCCCGAGCACCCGCGTCCCCGGGCGCGTGCTGCAACGCGACGGCGGCCTCGGCGACGGCGGCTTCGCCCAGACCCTCACCGAGCAACAGCTCGGCGAGGTGCAGGCGCAGCGGTACGTCGGCGGGCGCGGCGGCGACAGCGGTCCGCATGCTCTGGATGAGGGGCGACTCGTTGGACATGCCGACACCCTACGGAGCGGGGCCGACAGCGGGTGACGGGGCCTCCGAGGGCCGCCCGGACCTGCTTACTGCGCGGCGTACGGGAGGAAGTCGGCCCAGGCGGCGGGGGAGAGGGGGAGAGCCGGGACGGTCAGGTCCTTGGAGTCACGGGCGTGGACGGTGTGGGGGCAGGCAGCGACCTCTACGCAGTTGCCGCTCTGTTCGTCGCTGTAGCTGGACTTGGTCCAGGCGAGGGCGACTTCACCGGTGGCCGTCGGGGGCGCAGATGATGGGGTGCTACGGACAGAACGCGGCGTTCGTCGGGGTGCCCGCGCTGAACGGGCTGACCTGGCCGCTCGACTGGCGCTCACGTGAATGATCTCCGAGTCGATGTGGGGCATGGTTGGTCCCGATCCGCCCTGCTCCGAGCAGGGCGGGGGAATCGGTGACTTGGAGCACGCTCGTTGCATAGGCTTGTTGCGTGCAGTGGCATCAGGTACTCGGCTTCGTGGTCGCAGTCACACCCCTCACATTGATTCCCGGCACGAGCTTCACGCTGGTCACGCAACAGGTGATCGCGGGATCGCGGTTTGACGGTGTGCGTGCCGCGTTTGGCTCAGCGTGCGGGCTCTTGGTGCACGCAACGTTTGCCGCGATTGGCTTGTCGGCCCTCGTCATGTCGTCGGCTCAGGCGTTGGCGGTGGTGAAGCTCGTGGGCGGCATCTATCTCATCTGGTTGGGCGTGACCACGTGGCGGTCGACGCGCCGAGGCGTCGAACCAACGACACGGAGGCGATGGCGCTTGCCATGGGCTCGGCTCGGAGGCTTTGGCCAGGGGCTGTGTTCCAACGTCCTCAACCCGAAGGCCGCGTCGGTCTATCTCACCCTGGTACCGCAGTTCCTCACGTCGAGCCGCCCCATCGCGCCACAGATCGCGACGCTTGCGATTGTCCATGTGGCCATGGTGCTGGTGTGGCTGCTGATCTGGACGTCTGTGGTCGCCGCTGCGCACGCGGCGATCGACACGCCTCGATTCCGACGTGGGACGAGTCGTCTGGCGGGAGCAGTGCTGGTCGCCCTGGGGGTTCGAACGGCAACGGCGAACTGAGCCCGCACCCCCTAGCTGCCCCATAGCTACTGGTTACGGTGAAATGATCTCGGCGTGGCTGGTGTAATCACGGCGTCGGAGCCCTCCTGGACAGCCCCGTTCACCGGGCTGAGCCCGCGCAGTTTCGGCAAGCTGGTGACCGTGCTGCGGCGTGAGGGTGCGGACGCGGTTCGCAAGGGCCGCCCGTGGAGCCTTCCGCTGGAGGACCGGGCGCTGCTGGCCACGGCGTACTGGCGCACAAACTTGACCATGCGGCAGATCGCACCGCTCTTCGGAGTCTCAAAGTCCGCAGCCGAGCGGATCACCGACCACCTCGGGCCATGGACGGCACCCTGGTGCCCACCCGCGACCACACCATCGCCGCGCAGTCGAAGAACTACCGGTACTCCACCAACCACCAGGTCGTCATCGACGCCGACACCCACCTCGTCGTGGCGGTCGGCCGGCCCCTGCCCGGCAACCGCAACGACTGCAAGGCATGGGAGGAGTCCGGCGCGAAGGCCGCCGTCGACATGACCATGACCATCGCCGACGGCGGCTATCCGGGCACCGGGCTCGTGATGCCCCACCGGCGCCGCAAGGGCGAGGAGTTGCCCAGCTGGAAGCAGGCCCACAACAAGTCCCACAAGCGGGTCCGCGCCCGCGTCGAGCACGTCTTCGCCCGTATGAAGACCTGGAAGATCCTCCGCGACTGCCGATGGACGCGCACACGGACCCCACCCACCACGTTGTGCAGCGGTACTTCCATATGTGGAACACGGGTGACACCTCGATCGCTCCGGAAGTACTGAGTCCGGACTGGGCTGATCATGCGCACCCAGAGGTGACCGGGCCCGCCGACGTTCAACGCGCTGTCACACATATCCATGCAGAACGGCCAGGACTCCGCTTCCACATCGAGACGATCCTTGGTACCGACGATTTGCTGTCCGTCATCGGCGGCGTCGGCCACGAAAGTCGCCCCGGCACCATAGACAGCCATCTCATTTGGCTGATCCGGCTTTTCGACGGTCGGATGGCCGAGATGTGGACCTACCGCCGGAGCACCCCCTGAAATTGCTGAACCACAAGTCTTGACGATTGCTCGCGGGCCCAGAGGCGGGCTTGCCATGATGTTGACCATGCCTTCTCTGGTCACTCCTGTCATGTGCCCTGGCAGCCTCAATGCCTCTCCCCAGCCGACGCTGTCGATCGACGACGATTTGCTGCTGCGGCCGTGGGTGCCTTCGGACGCAGCCGCCGTCGCGCGAGTGTTCCAGGACCGGGCGATCCAGCTCTGGCACCTGCGCAAGGCGGGCTCCGAAGACGAAGCCCAAGGGTGGATCCAACAGTGGCGACGTGGCTGGGAGAGCGAGTCCGCCTGCCATTGGGCCGTGGCCGATGCCAGCGGCGACAGGGTCCTCGGACGGGTCTCCCTCCAGTCCATCATCCTGGTCGGAGGCCAAACCGAGATCTCCTACTGGACCGCTCCTGAGTCCCGAGGCAAGGGCGTCTGCTCCCGCGCAGTGGCCCGGGCGTCACGCTGGGCACTGGAAGAGGCCGGCTTCAACCGACTCGAACTCAGCCACTCAACGGCAAACATCGCATCCTGCCGCATCGCCGAAAAGACAGGCTTTGCCCTGGAAGGCGTACGGCGTCAAGCACTGCTCCACGCCGACGGCTGGCACGACATGCATCTGCACGCCCGAGTCCACGAAGCCTGACCAGGCGTTCGGCCCCAGCAGCAGACCACGGGCCCGGATCGCGCTCCATTCGACATTCATCCTCGCCCGTCGCCCCTGTTCCCTATCGGCTGGGCGTACCGGGGGTTAGCCCCAATGCCGTTCGGTTAGCCATCTGACGGGCTTGGCAACGTGCTGATCTCGATGTGGACGGTGGTCCTGTGGGTGCGGTGGTCGATGTCGCGGCC
>NZ_JBEOVN010000069.1:0-32994 GCF_040295565.1 Streptomyces sp. NPDC002785
AACGAACCGGTGACCGCCCCTGCGCGTACCGCGTCGCTTCTTGCTACTGACCGTCCAGCTCCTTGGCTGCCTCGGTCAGGTCCTTCGCGGTGTCGATGGCCCGCCAGTACGCCCCGTGCGGCAGCGGGTATCCGGCCAGCCTGCGCTCGCGGGCCAGCCGCGGGAACGTCGTCCGCTCATGGTCGCCCCGGTCCGGCAGCAGAGTGGTGAACGTCGGCGAGAAGACGTACACACCGGCGTTGATCAGATACGGCGACGGCGGCGACTCGATGAAGTCGGTGATGTGCCCGAACGCGTCCGTCTCCACGGCGCCCCAAGGGATACGGGGGCGGGCCAGGGCCAGTGTGGCGGTCGCATCGCGCTCGGCGTGGAACGCGGCCATCTCGCGCAAGGAGAAGCGCGTCCAGATGTCGCCGTTGGTGGCGTACCAGGGCTGGTCCGGATCGGGCAGCCGGGCGGCGGCGTACTTCAGCCCGCCGCCGCGGCCCAGGGGCTCGGACTCCACGACGGTCGTCACGCGCAGCGGCAGCACCGCGGAGTCCAGCCACTCCTGCAGTACCTCGGCCAGATGACCGCACGACACCACGGCGTCGGTCACGCCCTCGGCGGCCAGCCAGGAAAGCTGATGGCCGATGATCGGAGTCCCGGTGCCCGGGATCTCGACCATCGGCTTGGGGCGGTCATCGGTGTACGGGCGCAGCCGCGATCCCTGGCCACCCGCCAGGACCACGGCCTGCGTCGGATACGTATGCATGCCAGGCACGATATGCGGTGCCCGGACCGGCGGGTCAGCTGAACTGTGCGACACCCGAGGCGAACGACGTGTCGCAGACGGGACGCGAGAACCGGTGGGCCCGCGTCGGACCGTACTGCTCGACAGCGGCGCGGCCCAGCGCCTTCGCGATCGACACGCAGTGCCGGGCGAGCGAGGGGCGGCCCTCGACGGAACGCTGCAGATCCGTCAGCGCGACACCCGGGTCCTTCTGCCGAAGCTCCACGAGCAGCCGGTCACGGAGGATGTCCTGCGGGGTGCGCGCCTTGGCACGCTTCGAAACATTCTGAGCCGAGGCGGTCAGGACCTGTGACTCGGAATTGTGCGCTGCCCACGGCACGCTGGTGACGGCGAGAGTCCCGGAGAGGACCATCACGACGGGCAGTACGAGAGCGAGAGTTCGGCCGATGCGGCGCGCGGTGTGGGTCACGCAGTGAGCGTAGCGGGCAGTGATGATGTGGCGACATTTCGTCACCCTTGAGGGGGATGGTTCGACGATGCTTTTCGAATCGCACGTTGACGAACCTCGGTGAAATGACCGGTGTGCCGGGGATTTCGGCGCCGCACGGATCCAAACCCAAACACTCCCCCCGGCGCGCGAACGGCCCCGCACGGAGAACGTGCGGGGCCGCTGTGGGCGCGGGTGTGCGGGGCGTCAGCCGGTGAGACGCGCACCCGTCGAGGTCGAGAAGACGTGCAGCTCGTCCGGGCGCGGCACGACGTGCAGCGTGGTGCCCTTCTCCGGAACGGAGCGGCCACCGACGCGGACGACCAGGTCCTTGTCCTCGCCGCCGACCCGCGCGGAGCCGTAGACGAAGCCGTCGGCGCCGAGCTCCTCGACGACGTTGACCGAGACGGCCAGACCGGCCGGGGCGTCGGCGCTGTCCTTCGAGAGGGACTTCGCGGCGGCGCCACCGTGCTCGACGATGTCGAAGTGCTCGGGGCGGATGCCGACCGTGACGGTCGTGTCGCCCTTGTCCGCGGCGGCGGAGAGCGCCTCGCGGGAGACCGGGACGACGCTGTTGCCGAACTTCACACCGCCGTCGGTGATCGGGACCTCGATCAGGTTCATGGCCGGGGAGCCGATGAAGCCGGCCACGAAGAGGTTCGCCGGCTTGTCGTACATGTTGCGCGGCGAGTCGACCTGCTGGAGCAGACCGTCCTTGAGGACCGCGACACGGTCCCCCATGGTCAGGGCCTCGACCTGGTCGTGTGTGACGTACACGGTCGTGATGCCCAGACGGCGCTGGAGCGAGGCGATCTGCGTACGGGTGGAGACACGGAGCTTGGCGTCGAGGTTCGACAGCGGCTCGTCCATGAGGAAGACCTGCGGCTCACGCACGATGGCGCGGCCCATCGCGACACGCTGACGCTGACCACCGGAGAGCGCCTTCGGCTTGCGGTCCAGGTACTCGGTGAGGTCCAGCATCTTGGCGGCCTCTTCGACCTTCGCCCGGATCGCGGTCTTGTTGACACCGGCGATCTTGAGCGCGAAGCCCATGTTGTCCGCGACGGTCATGTGCGGGTAGAGCGCGTAGTTCTGGAACACCATGGCGATGTCCCGGTCCTTCGGGGGCAGGTGCGTGACGTCACGGTCGCCGATGCGGATCGCGCCGCCGTTGACGTCCTCAAGACCCGCGAGCATGCGCAGGGAGGTCGACTTGCCACAACCGGAAGGACCGACGAGGACGAGGAACTCGCCGTCCGCGATGTCGATCTCGAGCTGATCTACGGCCGGCTTCGTGGAGCCGGGGTAGACGCGGGACGCCTTGTCGAACGTGACACTGGCCATGCTGAATCTTCTCCTTCACCGGCAGGAACGTGCCGGACGATCCGAGTAAGGGAGTGGTCTGGTCCACTGGGGTGAACCCTCAGTGACGCTACCCGGCCATTTGAAATCTGTCAGTAGTTCGAGCGGCGCGAGATTTTGGGACCGCGCAGGGGCCGGCGTTGGTTACACTGCTCCGGCACGCCTCCTTAGCTCAGCTGGCCAGAGCGCCGCACTTGTAATGCGTAGGTCATCGGTTCGAATCCGATAGGGGGCTCCGCATGAACCCCAGCTCAGATGGTCTCTGAGCTGGGGTTCTTCCGTTTAGCGGATGCGGCGGCGGCAGGAGCGAGCTGCGCGGCTGTCGAGGGTCTCAGTTTTGATCTCAGTGGGGCCGGGATCGGGTGCCGGGGGAGGGGGTACGAAGAACTCGCCCATGCGCCGCATCGCGTCCTTCGACAGGTGCGATCTGCCCTTCACGTACCGCCGGGTCTGGCTGACTTCGTGCTCGATGCTTCCCCGCCCGGCGTCTGCCACACGGCTCTGCCTGAGTGGGGATCCCGGGCCGCGTCGAACGAACTGGATCATCGTTGAGAAGGATGGATTGCCAGACCTGCTCCTGAAGTGCCCGGATGCAGGGGCCGCAGGCGTACATCGCTGCTTGGGCACTGGCCACGCTCACGGGACCGATCCACAGGACACGCGTCCACTGCTGGCCGCAGTAGAGCCAGCAGAGCCCGTCGATCCAGTGGTTGCCGTCATCGGTACCTGCCGGTGCGGGCAGACCACCGCGGGCGAACTCGGCGATCCCGGGTATCACCCGGTGTGGTAAGGCCAGTTCCATAAGCACAGTTCAGCCCTCAAGGTCAGTGGCCATGGGCGGCCACTGGGGCTGCCTCACTCTTGCCCGCGTCCGCGAAGAGGAGGGTGGGTTCGGCCAGGATGTCGCGGCCGGCTTCGCTCTTGTAGATCTCATCCACGCTGCCGAACCGGGCCTCGGAGTAGTCGAGTTCGAGCAGTGCAGCTGCTTGTCGGACCGATGCCTCGTCGGGCCCTTCGATCTCGATGAAGGTGGGGAGATCCGGCCAGGTGTCGAAGTCGAAGGCGACCTCGCCGAGGCGCCACTCCTCGCGGTAGTTCTCCTGGTACCGGACCTCGCGCATTCCGAGGCTGCGGAGGATCTCGGCCATGGCGTGCAGGTCCGTGACCTCGGTTTCGATCTCGGTTGTGCCGTCGATCGTGGTGGCGTCGGTGACCTGCTTGAGTGTCAGCGTCGATCGGGTGCCCTCGTCGCGCAGCCGCACCCAGGCGCCTCCTTCGAGGGCGTCGTTCTCGAAGATCTTGCGGGTGAGAAGGGTGCGCGGGAACGCTTGGGCGGCGCCCAGAGCGGTCAGCTTGGCCTGAAGGCCGGCAACGTCGATGGCGAGGAACTTGGCCTCGTACTCATGCTTCATGGGCTTTTCCTTTGCGCTACGAGGGGGTGCGGGCCGCGAGGAGCAGGCCCATCCGGTGGGTGTGGTCCTGGAGCTGGCCGATGTGGGCTCGCTCGGCGAACTCATTCGTTCGCAGGGTCAGCAGAACGTCCCAGTCGCCGATGAAGTGACGCCTGAGCTTCTCGGGGGACGTGTAGTGCTCGATCAGGTGCTGGCGCTGGGTGACAGGCATCATGAACTCCGCGCCGAACAGACCGTCCTGGCGTACGGACGACTGCATGCGGGTGATGAACTCGGCGAGCGGGCGATGGTGGTTGGCACTGTAATGCCACGAGCAGCTCGTCCAGATGGCGTCGCAGGGCACGTCCAGAGGCTCCCATTGAAGGAAGTCCTCCTCCACGACCTGCACTCGGTCGTACAGCGATTTGAGCTTGAGCCGGTCGATGAGGCCCATCGCGTGGGCCTGGTTGTCACCCGGGAGCGTGACCTCACCACCGTGAAGAGCAAGGGGGTCGCGTTCTACGGCGATCACTCGGTAGCCGGCGGCGGCCAGCGGCAGGATGAACTTGCCGTCGCTCGCGCCGATGACCGCGACAGTGGCGTCAGGAGTGGCACGCTCCTTCAGCGCGGCGAGGAACTGGGGAAAGAACGTGAGGGTGTGCTCCCACAGGCTCTGCGTTTGCACGGTGGTGGGCTCCTTGCGTGTCGGTGGCGAGGATCGCCTGGAGGACCTCGTCGGGGTCCAGGCGCGTGGTGTCCACGCGGTGCATCGGGAACTGGGCATAGGCATCGGTAACCCGGTCGCCAGGGCCCTCGACGAGGGTGTCCCAGCGGGAGACCGGCTTGGCCCGCTCAGCGAGCCGACGCCGGCGCTCGTCTTCGCCGCACGTCAGCTGGTAGGTCACGGGCTGTGGCAGGTCGGGCGGCAGACTGACCCCGAGACGAACGCCGAGAGCGCGGTGGGTGGCGAGGCAGCGAGCGAAGTAGCTCTCCACGACGACCGGGGTGCCTGAGGACAGGTAGCGCCGTATCTCATCAGCCGCGGTGAACAGCGCGGACAGGTAGAAGCACATCCTGGCCTCGGCGTTACCCCGCAGGTCCACCTCGCGCCGCAGAGGCTGGTAGAAGAGCGGCACGGTCGGGACCAGAACGGCTTCACGGGCTGCTGCCAGCATCGGTGCGATAGTTGACTTGCCGGTGCCGCGAAGTCCTTCGAGGCTCTCGAACAGCGGGGCGTCAGACACGGCCGTACACGACGCCCGGTACCGCGAGCGTGAGTTCGTCGGTGGCGGATGGCCGGTGGTCGATGTGGTCAGCAAGCTTGTCGTACCAGAAAGCGTGGGAGTCCTTGCCGACGGCCTTGCAGGACATGGTGAGTGCGCCACGCGGGTCGGCCTCGATCCGCTCGATCTGTGTCAGGCCACCCGTAGGAGCGCAAATCTCCGGGGCGCCGTTCTCGGACAAGTCCTTGTCGACGATCACTTCGATGGTCAGGTCAGCGGTCTGGAGCCGTTCACGCAGGCGGATGTAGGCGGCGGAATCGGTGATGAGGAGCTCGGGGTGATCTGCTGCGTTGCCGACCGGTCGGAGGCAGTGAAGTTTCAACTGCTCTGCCCCGTAGTTCTGGAGGGTGCGGGCAAGCGGGACCACTTCGCCGATGTTGCGAGAGGTGACCGTCAAGGTCGCACCGGTGCGGACACCGAGTCCCCGGGCGATGTCGAGTGCGCTCAGCGCACTCTGGTAGCTCCCGAACTTGCGGATGTGGTCGTTGGTCGAGCCGATGCCCTCCAGCGATACCCGCAGCAGGTCCAGGTGGGGGGCGATCTCGGTGAGCCGTCGCTCGATCCGATAGCCGTTGGTGCAGATCTCGACCTGCATGCGCAGTTCCTGCTTGGCGTACCGGACGACGTAGGCGAGGTCCTTGTAGACGAACGGCTCGCCGCCCAGCAGGGTGACAGCCTCGGTGCCGTACTGGTCGCGCATAAGTGTGAGGAGGTTGACGGCCTCGTCTGCAGTGAAGGCATCGGCGTGCTTGAGCCTCTTGCCATGGAAGCAGTGCAGACACTCGAAGTTGCAGCGGTACAACAGCTGCAGGTACAGCATCCGGATCCTGCGGATCCCGGTGACTTCCCCGATCACGTGGGTCTCCTTCGGGCAGTTGCCTGGTGGGAGACCTGATGCTGACGGAACGAGTACGGACGGCATCACCGCGTATCCGGACGCCCCGGGGACGTCCTGGGACGTTTTCAGTGGGCCGCGAAGGTCTCCAGGATCCCGAGAACATGCGCGGTGTCCGTCAGGTTCGGTAGCGCTACCTGCGCGCCGGCAGCCCTCAATTCTTCGGCGCTGTGGACGCCAGAAGCGACTGCAATGATCCCGGAGTTCGTGGCGAGCGCGGCCTCGACATCCCTCGGGGTATCTCCTACCAGCACGACAGGCACGTCATCCCACGCGCCTCGGAGGCGTTGGGCGCGCTCCCGGGCAACAGCCACCAAGCCCGGACGCTGGAGAGCGTCAGCCCCATAAGCACCAACAGACAGGTCGAGGAGGGGGTCCAGGCCGAAGGCCGATACCTTCACGCGGGCGTTGGCCGCGATATTGCCGGTGAGAACCGAAGATACCCAGCCCTCGTGTACAGAGGCCGCCTTCAAGACGTCACGCACGCCCGGCAGGGCCGTCCCGCGCTCGCTGAGATCGTGGAGGCGTTCCTCCCCGGCACTGGCAAGAGCAACCTCGACGGCCGCCCAGTCCGGCTCGGACAGGCCGTTCCGCTGGAACATGTCGCGCATGATCAGGCGATCCGTACGGCCCTCCGTCCGCGCAGGTTCGATCGGAGTGGTTCCCGCCAGCGCCGTAAAGGCGGCAGCGTAGATCTCCTTACTGACCCCGGCATTCTCGATGAGCGTGTGGTCGATGTCCCACAGGACGATGAGCTCCATACGACCAGCGTAAGTACCGTGGTCGACGCTTCGGCTTCTGAGGAACGTCCCATAACGTCCTTGCTCGCTCCTGACCGCCTCGGCTTGTATGACGTCTGTGAACGAGCGACTGCACTCCGTACTCGCCCAGCGCGGCCTCTCGCCAGAGTCACTCGCTGAGCTCTGCGAGGTAGACCCGAAGACCGTCAGTCGCTGGCTCGGCGGGCGCGTTCCCCATCCGCGCCACCGATTCCGCGCTGCCCAACACTTACGGGTGGAGGAACTGTTCCTCTGGCCGGCCCCAACCCCAGCCTCAGCGCCGAGTGCCGGACAGCCCAGTGCCGGGTCAGGCTCGGAGCTCGTCGGGACCTACCAGAACCGGGCCAGCGTTCCCCGTGACATGTGGCTCTCGCTACTGAAGGGAGCCCAAGAGCAGATCAGCGTTCTCGTCTTCTCCGGCACGTTCTTTGCCCAGTCCAACCCCCACGTCGCCAAGATGCTCGCCGAGCGAGCGGCCGATGGCGTTCAAGTACGGCTCTGCTTCGGCGACTCGAACGGCCAGGCGGCGGCCATCCGCGGCCGCGAAGAAGGCATCGGCGACACACTCGCCGCCAAGATCCGCGCCTCCCTGACCTACTACCGACCCTTGCTGTCCGAGGCAGGATGCGAGGTCAGGCTGCACGACACCACGCTCTACTCCTCCCTGTTCCGCTACGACGACGACCTGCTGGTCAACCCGCATGTCTGGGGTCAGCCGGCAAGCGCCAACCCTCTGCTGCATCTCAAGCGAGTTGACGCTGCAGGGTGGTTCGACAACTACGCTCAGAGCTTCGAAGCTGTCTGGGCCACCGCACGGGCCTGGACGCCAGACCAGGAAGGGCCCTCGTCACATGGGCAGGACTGAGTACTACAACGATCCCAAGGCCCCCAAGGCGAACACGCTCATTCCCGCCAACAATCTGCTCGTCGTCGACGCCAGCGGCGCCATCCTGCTCCAGCGCCGTCGGGACACGGGCCAATGGGCTCTACCTGGTGGCGCCCAGGACATCGGTGAGACGGCGGCACAGTGCGCGGTGCGCGAATGCCTGGAAGAGACCGGCATCATCGCCGAGATCACAGGCTTCCTCGGGGTCTACACGAACCCCAACCACATCGTGGCTTACACCGACGGTGAGATCCGCCAGCAGTACGAGAACACGTACATCGGCCGCCCGGTGGGCGGCGAGCCCACCATCAACGACGAAGCCGACGGCGTCCGCTACATCCAGCCATCCGACCTTGACCAGTACGACATCCACCCCAGCATGCGCCAGCAGATCGGCGACTACCTCGCCGGCACATACCCTTACCTGGGCTGAGCCGCCAGCGCCGCCTCCACCCGCTCCACAGCAGCGAGAATCTCCGGCGATGCCCGACGGATGAACCGTCCCACCAGACTGTCAGAACCGTAACGGGCGGTGATCTCCGCCAGCCGAGCGTCGACAGAAGTGCCCTCGCCATCGGGCGTGGTCGTCATGTCGCAATAGACAAGGGCGTCCACAAGCCGCTGGTCGTCGAGCAGGGGAAACTCGGCCTCCAGGACGTCCCGCAATCCACGCTCCTCAGCTTCCAGCAACGCCAACGAGTGGTTTGCCACCAACCGAACAAGCCGTCCATCCGCGGCATGAATGTCACGAAGAAACCGGGCGCCATCCAGGGGGTGAAAGCCTGTCACGGCCAACCGCGGGGCGTAGCCCACATCGTGCAACACAGCGGCAGAACCCAGGAGGTCCGAGTCATTGCCGAGGACCTCCGTCAGTTCGGCCGCGCGCCGCGCGACCCCTTGCGAGTGCGCCCATCGACGAGGGCGCGGCTTACGCAGCTCCGCTTCTGCCACCTGACATGCCCATTTCGTCAGTGTTCCGTTCATAGCTTGGACTTTCCCGGGTACAAGTCTGCACATTTCAAAGCACGCAAAGCGGGCCCGCATTCCGACGCCTCGGCGACACCCCGATGGAGCGGAGCAGTAAGCAGGCAGCCTCGGTCAGGAGGCCACCCAGCCGCCCATCTCGCTCAACCCGACGAAACCCTTCACTAGGCCCTCGACCGCCTGCCGCCCGCGTCCGGCACGCAGCGCACCGTTGTCCTCGGCGAGCTCGTCGAGGACAACGGTGCAGGTAACCGACCGGAGGAGCCATGTCAGTCACGGCGAAGCTGCCCCCGCGCTGCGCGGCTTGCCACCCACCTACCTCCAGCTACGCGAGCGCCGACGACTCAAGATGAGGCCACCACTGCACGCGCTGGGCACACAGCGCCCTCAGCGCGGGGCCCGCTGGCGCCGCCGCAGCCAGTCCGGATCCCGAACAGGAACCGCGGCTTGATCGTCGCCGACCAGGTCCGCATCCGAGACCTGCATCATGTGGTCGAACAGCCAGATCAGTCGCATGAACCGTAGCGCGGCAAACACCATGGCGTACTCGAAGACGAAACGGCAGGAAAGAGGATCCTTCTCTCTGTCGAGTGACAGGGAGATCAACAAAAGTAGGCAGCACAAGGCCGTGCTCTGGATCAAGCTGCGCCAGCTACGCCTGAGCTCCTCGTGATGCTGCGCGCGCACCGCGCGCAGCCGTTCACCGTTGGCGGCGGTGTAGAGCGAGACGGCGATGGTACTCAGGCCGCCGATGGCTGACACCACGCCGGCGGCCGCAGCGTACAGATCCGTGCGCTGCGACGAATCGATCCACGAGAGCCAGTCCGACGATCCAGTGCTCCGTATGACGAGAACGTGGATGCCGACGGCCAGAGCTGCGAGGAGGTAGTCGATCCAGAGGACGGCGGCCCAGCGATCTTCGATGCTCGTACGCACACTCACGTGCCCCCCAGTTATTTGCCCAGGTCACGAGTCCCCTGCGTCGACCGCCAGCCGCAGGGCATCCTCGTGCTCGATGGCTGCTGCCAGGATCGCATCCACCGCTGACACGATCCGGATTGAGTTGCCCTCGGCGTCAGTGGCCGGCACGCGCTTCTTAGCCGTAATGCTGTGCTCGACCAGCTCGACGAGGCGGGTCTGTTCTGGCCCTCCGGGATCCGAGTAGACCAGCCGTGCGCGCGCTCGCTCGGCACCGGTGACCACGTCCGAGATCTCCTCAAGATCCGCGAGAAGGTGCTCGCGGTGCTCCCTGAGTTCCTTCTTCTTCGGAACGGAAATGATCATCGTCACGCTGATCTCTCCGTACGCCTCGCCCGCGACACGAAGCGTGCGCGCAAGTCCTCCCCGGCGCTCCTGCAAGGCACCCATCTTGTTCGCCATGATCTTCACTTCTACGCGGCTGGCGCCGGAAGCGGTCTTCAACCGCTCCACCTCTGCGTGTGCAACCACCGGCCGGACCTGCAGCTGGTAGCCGGGGAACAGCTGGATCCCATTCAGCCAGGTCTCAAGGGCTTTGTGGCTGGGAGCGGAAACGCCGCCCTGCATAATCCCGATGACATTCCCGAAGGGCAGGAAGCAGATCACCGAAGTGTCCACGTAACCCTCCTGTGCGGATTGTTCTAGCTCCCGCAGATCGCCGGTGTCCCAGTTCACCACCGACAGCCACTCACCTGCGTCCTTCACTCGGTGCAGCAGCAGGTGATCCTGCATGTTGTAAGTGGCGACGGTGCCCACCATGTGCGAATCACCCTCGAAGGAACGGGCCGCAACATCAGCCCGAGCAACGTCGGAGAGTGCACCGTCCCAGTCCATGCGGTTCGTGGCCCGTTTGGCCACTCCGTCTTTGACCACCACAACTTCATAGAAACCGACCGTGCGTTCCTTCATATGACCCAACGTGGCCAAGGCGACCCCCTCGCATGTTCCAGCGCGCAGCCGACCTGTCGTCAGTCCACCCGCCCGTCATCACGTCCAATTTGATCGTAGACCTCGGTCCAGGGCCGTAGAGCCCAGCCGCGTGACCTGCCGCCACAGGCGAAAGGGGCATTCCGTAGCACGGAGCATGGGGGTGAAACGGGGTGCTCCTCATGGTTGTTGCGGCCATGTGCGACACCGAATGGTTGGCCAGGAATGCAGCCGCACCGCCATCCCGTCGCACCTGGCGCATGTCCGTGAACACCCAGGATCTCCACCCCGACCACCATCCACGTGGTCGCTTGATTGCTCGTTGCAATGAACAACTGACCCTTTCTGGCGGCGCGTACATCACCGCCGAACAAGATGTTCCAACGCACCAAGACGCGCCGCGATTCGGGGACGAGGCCGGCGGGAACTCCTTGCCCGCTGACGTACGGCGAAGCCGCGCACCGGGCGCTCGGCTCGCACGGTGCGCAACGCGTCGACTGCCCCGTTGTACGTGTACGCATGGCTGCGGTGGCGGGCGGGGACGTCGTGATCCTCTACCTTGTGCCCGCGACGTACTGCCTTGGCGGCGAGGCCCTGGAGAATCAGCAGCGATCGACTACGGAGTGGGACAGGCATGACGAGGCGGCCCTTGTCGTCGCCCCGCCACGACCGGATGCGGGGAGCACAACTGAGTGGGGACGCGGACAGGCGGAGCCTCGTCCGGCCGCTCTCTGTGTGAATTGGGGTGTGGCCCCTCGGTCAGAGAGATCTGCAGGTCGAGATTCCACATGCGGAGCTTCTCAATGCGCTTGCCTTCGGGGAGGGCGAAGTCACGACTCGTACCAGAAGATCCCGTTGGCGCCGTCGTTCGCGATGGTCCGGGTCATGACGTTTCCGTCTTGCGCGTAGCGCCTGTGCGTGTCCGAGAGGAAGAGGTTGTAGGCGGACACGAGTGTCGTGGCGTCGCAGGCCAGGTCGGTGCGGATGCAGAAGCGGGCGACCGGGACGCCCGGGAACTCCCTGGGGCCGGGGCCGGTGGAGGTGAAGCCGAGGGCGCCCAGGCCCTTGGGGACCTTGGCCCACAGGCCGGTGTCGGGCTGCCTCGGGTCGGCGTACAGCATGCCGTTGACCAGTTCCCGCCGGATGCCGGTGCCGCCATTGGCGATCGTCTCCAGTAACTGGTCGGCGGCCTGCGCGCCTTGGGAGTAGCCCACGATCGTGAGGCGTGCGGTCGGGTCCTTGCGGTGGGTCTCCTCGGCGGCGGCCAGGAGGTTCTTGTAGCCCTGCTCGACGCTGCTGTCGTAGCTCGGCGCGGTCAGGTCCGGCCTGTTCTGGCCATTGAGCCAGGGGCCGGCGCTGGCTGGGTAGCAGACCGGGACGGGGATGCCGCCGTCCAGGTGCTGGTTGGCGTAGTAGTACGTCGTGGTGCACCCGGGCGCGTCCGTCGTGGTGCCGGTGCCGCCGAGTTCGATGTAGTAGTGGTTGGGGGACTCGGCGTGCGCGGACGTGGGCATGATGGCGGCGGCGGCCGTCAGAGCCACTGTGAGGGCGACGGTCCTGGCACGGCGCGTGAGTCGGTTGGTGTTCCGCATTGGGTTTTCCCCCGGGGTCCGGTGACGTGATGGTTACTGGTGGGACAGCGCCTGACGATAGGGAGGAGCGATGAAATCGTCGTGAAGCGCGATCCGGCGGACGCGCTATCTCTGATGGGCCCGTCGGCCGGGGTCGGGGAGTGTTCGGTGGGCCTGGGCCAGGTGGTGTTGCAGGCGAGCATGGCGGAACTGGTAGACCGCGCCGGCCTGGCGCAGTACGCCGCGCCGGTAGGCGTCGTCGAGGAAGGTGACGACGGCCCAGGGCACGCGTCCGGTCAAGGGCAGCCAGATCCGGGAGAGTACGAGCCACTGGCCCCAGGCGGTCATGGTGAGCGCGTATCCGATGGCGCCGCCGATGCCACTGATGGTCCCGAGCAGGAGTCCGGCGGTGGGGCTCCAGACGAGTGGACCCAGTGACCCCTGCAGGAGGTCGACCACTGCTCCGGCTCCGAGGCCGACCACTGCCCCGAAGGCGGGTGCCCAGACGAGTAGTTGGGTGGTCACTGTGCCGCGATTGGTGTTCAGGAGGCTGCGTGGGTGGACGACGGAGCGGATGTCGAGGGGACTTTCCAGTAGGCCGATGAGGCAGAAGGTGAGTCCGGCGCCGCCGCCGAAGACCAGGCCGAAGACGATCCCGTTGTTGAGCCCGAGGTGCAGCACGGTCGAGAGCCCGGCCTTCCAGACGGGCCTGTTGTTCACCACGCCGCTCAGGAATCCGTAACCGAAGCCGAAGGCCGACCCGCCCAGCGTCCCGAGGATCAGCCGGGGGCCGGTCTTCCACTGGATAGCCCCTGACCTGCCCCGGATTTGCAGGCGTACGACGGACGGTGTCAGCGGTATGCCCTTGATCGTGAACGTGAGCCAGTGCACGAGCCCGAACGTGAGTCCGGAAAGGAGTCCGATGATCGTCCCGTCCACGATCGGGAACGGGAACGAGGTGCCGATGGCGGTGACGATGGTGAAGTCGACGAGGCCGATGGCCAGTCCTGTCATCAGCGCGGTGACCAGGGTGCGTGTGGAGGGGCGCAGCCCGCTGCCGAGTCGCCACCAGGCCAGGTCGGGGGTTTCGAGCCGGTTGAGGTGGTGGGCAAGGTAGCCGAGCCAGTGCCGGGCGCGCTCCGGGGCGAAGGTGGGGCGAGGTCGGGCGCCCTGGGCCTGCGGGAGTTGGCGGCGGTAGACGGTGGGGATGAAGTTGTCCAGGAGGTGGTCTTCCAGCTCCTCCGGGCTGCCGAATCGTTCGGTGTCGAGGAGTGAGGCCGGGTCGTGGTCGGGGGTGTCGCTGTAGATGGTGCGGGCGAGCGCGACCATCAGCGGGTTGGCCAGGACCGCGGCGAGGGGGGATGTGGGCTGGTCCTGCGGCTGCTCGCCCAGTGTGGTCAGTACGGATTTCCAGGCGTTCACGGTGGGGTTCGCGCGGCCGGTCTTACGGGTGGTGCGGGGGAGGTAGTCGTCCAGGTCCTTGAGGGTGAGGTCGGTGAGTTCGAGCGCGGCGGCGGAGGTCAGTACGTCGGTTTCGGCGACCGCGGCGACGTATTCGGCGGGGCGGCTGGTGAGCAGCAGGGGGAGGGTGGTGGCGTTGAGGGCTTCCAGCGCGGGGCGGCGCAGGCCGTCGGCCATCTCGTCGAAGCCGTCCAGGACCGGGAGTACGCGGCCGGACTCGACCAGGGCGGAGGCCAGGGTCGTCCCGCCGGGGCCCTGGGCGGCGTAGCCGGGGTGGTCGCGGGTCAGTTGGCTGGTCAGCCAGTCCCGCAGGGTGATGGCGGTGGGGTTCCATGCGCCGATGCTGAAGATCACCGGAACGGGTTCCGCGGGGGCTCGTGACTCGAGGCGGTCGAGGACGAAGCGCAGGGCCAGGATCGTCTTGCCCGAGCCGGATCTCCCCAGCACCACCAGTCGCCCGGACGGGATACGCCGGTACAGCTCGGCGATGTCGTCCAGCCGGCCGTTCAGGTCCAGCGGGTCGGCCTCGGCTCCTGCCGGGAGACGGAGGATGTTTGCCCAGTGGTCGGTCAGCTCCTCGGGGGCCGCCCGCAAGCGGACCGGCAGCGGGAACGGGTCCTGGATCTGTCGTTGTTCCTCCTCGCGCTGCCAGCGGGCGGCCACCAGCTTCGCGAGTTGCTCGGTCGTGTCCGCCGGCGCGTCATGCGCTGCCGACGTCGGACGTCCCGAAGCCGACCGCGCCGGCCCTGGTTCCTCCGAACCCGGCTCTTCCGTGTCGGACTCGTCCTGCTCGTCGCCGTCCGGGTTCCGGTGGACGGCGGCGCCGAGTAACTCCTCGCGCTCACTGGGCCGGAGCGGCAGCGCTTTGGCCAGCTCCTGCACCGTGGTCATGCGCGGGTTGGAGCGCCTGCCGGTTTCCAAGCCGCGGATGGTACGCACGCTCACCCCGGAACGCTCCGCCAACTCCTCCTGGGTCAGCTTTGCCCGGACCCGCAGCCGCCGCAGCACATCGCCGAACTCACTGGCCACAAGTCACGGCCCTTTCCCCTGGGACGTCGCCTTTTCGCAGGTGGAGGACTCTAGCGTGGCCACCGGCCATATATGACCGGTTCAATGTCCTGTCCACGTTTCCTCCACCGGTGCCACCTTCGATGGCATCGACGTGATCGACCGGGTCGAGCGGATCGACCGGTCCGGAGAACGGGGAACCACCATGGCGACGACGACCACCCCCCAGGGGCGCCCGAGCGTCACGGTCCTCACCGCTCAGGAGCGCGAGGTGTTCTACGCGCTCGGATGCGGCTTGGAGGACGCCGAGATCGCCGACACCCTCGCCCTGCCCGAGCATGTGGTGGCCGGGCAGCTGGGGCGCATCCTTGCGACGTTGGGGCTGCGGAACCGGGCTGCCGCCATCGTGCACGCCTTCGACTGCGGTCTGGTCGTGCCCGGCCTGGGCCCGCGCAGGCAGGTGGCGGCACTGGGGGCCACGGTCCGGCAACAGACGGGACCCGCACCCGGTCCATGGCTTCGGGTCTCCGTGCTCGGCCCGTTGCGGGTGTGCCTCGCCGGGCAGCCCGTGGACGTCGGCCCGGTCCGCCAGCAGGCCGTGCTGGCGGCGCTGGCACTGAGCCCGGACCGTTCGGTCAGCCAGCGGGAACTGCTGGACGGCGTATGGGGGATGGAGTCGCCGGGCGGGAACGTCGTACCGGTCTATGTGTACCGGCTGCGCAAGAGCCTGCGTCTCGGGGAGTGCCCGGACTCGGTGATCAGGCGCGACCGGTACGGCTACGGACTGGTCCGAGGTGTGGTCGAGGTGGACGTGGCGTGCGTGGAGGAACTCGTCACCGCGGCCGGGACGGCCGAGCGCGCCGGTGACCTGACCGAGGCGGTGCGGCTGTGGACCCGGGCGCTGGAGCTCTTCCGTGGTGAGCCCTTGGCCGGCCTGCCCGGCCCTTTGGCCGAGTTGGAACGGCTGCGGCTCGCCGGGCGCAGGGTCGGCCTGACACAGCGGAAGGCGGACGGGCAGCTGAGGCTCGGCCGGGTTGCCGAGGCGATCGCCGGACTGTCCGCTCTGGCCCTGGAAGAGCCGCTGAACGAACCGGTCGCCGCGCTGCTGATGCGCGCACTGCAGCGCGGCGGTCGGCGGGCCGAGGCGCTGACCGTCTTCGACCGCACCTGCCGGCGGCTCGAGGACGACCTGGGGGTGGCCCCCGGCGAACTGCTGCTGCGGGCACGGTGGGCGGTCCTGCTCAGAGACGACGCGGGCGCCGGCCGCGGCCGGGCAGGTGCGGCGTGAGCGACGGGACTTCCCGCGACCGCGACGAGGAGTTGCTGCTGGCGAGGATCTCCGCAGCCAGCGGCCGCGCACACCTCGGCAGGCGACGCGCCACCTATCGGGCGGCACCGAACGGAGCCACCGTACGTGCTGGGCGGGGAGCAGCAATTCGGTTGTTGTGGCGGGTCGTTGCGGAGGGCGCGTGCTGCTTGCGGCGGGCCGGCGGCAGGACGGGGGCGAACGCGGGCGCACGGCTGGACTTCTACGAGCACGGAATAACGGCTGCTGTCGGCGGCCGGATCCATGTCATCCGCTACGACACCACCGTGGTGCGTCTGCGCAGAGTTCTGTCCCCGCAGGGCATCACCCACGCCCACGTGCTCGTTGACGTCGACGGTGAGCGGGTCGTGCTGCGCGGCGGCGACTTCGGCCACCCGGAGGTGTGGGGGCCCGAGATCCGTCGTGCCCTCACCGAGGCCCAGGTGCCGCGGGCCTTGGCCGCGCTGGCCGAGGGAGCGCGGCTCACCTTCGGCCCCGTATGGATCACCCGGGACGAGATCGGCTCCCGAGGAACGTCCTTGCGATGGTCGCAGGTCCAGCAGATCGAGATGTCGAACGGTGCCGTCGCGATCCGCGTCGCCGGGCGGTGGCAGGTGCTGGGATCCGTGGCGTCCGGGAGCCCGAACGCCTTCGTCCTCCACGCCCTCGCCGAGCACCTGGCCGGTGCCGAACGGGACGACGACTGACGTACGGCGCCCTGTTTCACGCCGATTTCACCGGCTGCTCCTAGCGTCCGACAGGACGTGCCGGCAACCACACACAACCCACCAGCGCAACCACTGGTGACGATCCGAAGGAGACCGCCATGGCCGACAGCTACCGATACCGGTGCGGCGAGTGCGGGCACCGCACCGCCTGGGGGAGTGAATCCCAGGGCGAGCAGGCGATCGAGACCCACTACGTCCGGAGCCATCCGCACGTCGACTCCGGGGGGATGGTCGAGTTCCGCAAGGGGTCCTCTTCCGGCGGCGGCTGCGGTTGCCTCATCGCCCTGGGGATCGTGGTCCTGCTCCTGATCATCGCTTCCCGGCACTGACGAGACAGACAACGGCCAGGAGACGGAGGACCGCGTGGAAGCGCTGGACAGGAACAAGACGCAGGCGTTGGTCGAGAAGGCCAAGGGCGAGCGCGAGCGATTGGGGAACGGACGGAGCCGGGTGTCCGCGCTCGTAACGCTGGCGGTGGTCGGCGGGATCGCGCTGCTGCTGGCGCTGGCGGTCGGGGGAGACCCGAATGAGGCGCCGAGCTGCGACGACAAGACCATGGCACGGGACGACGTGTGCGTCATCTACTCGAGCGGCGGCGGCGGTGGCAGCTACTCGTACCAGGAGATGATCGACCGCCGGGAGTCGGGCAACACCGTGAAGCGGGGGATCGGGTTCGGCCTCGCCGGGCTCTGCGCGGCGCTGATGATCCCCGCGGCGGTGCGGTTGGATCCGTCCACACCCTGGGGCACCGAGGTCGCCGGGCCCTGCCCGCGGTGCGGCGGGACGAACCTCCGAGAGAAGAAGACCGGGTACAGCGTCTCTCAGGGGCGGACGACCTACCACTACACGGGCGTCGTCACGCTGTGCACGCCCGCGTGCGGCTTCAGTTCCTGCAGGCGGCCCTGACGGCACCGGCAACTTCGGCGCCCAGCAGAACTGGGCCTGTCTCGACGGCATCAATCCGTGATCGGAGCGGGGCCCAGGTCGCAGCGACTCCGACCTGGGTGGCGCCTCAGCTGCCGACTCACCGCCCGACGGAATTGAGCAGCAGAGTCGCCCTGTCCCATGGGGTCGGCTATAGCCGGAGACTCGGATCAGCGCCGTGTTCGTCTCTTGCTCCGAGACTCCTCAAATCGCGGGACGCCTTTCCCTTTCGGGCGATATGCACATTGACCCAGAATCCCGAGCGAATGCAGGTGCGGAAATGGAATCGGAACTGGCGGCACTGGCGAGTCTGGCCGCGTCGACGGTGATCAGCGCAATGGCGACGGCCGGGTGGGAGGCAGCGCAGCGGGCGATGGGTGAGCTGTGGCGCCGGGTGCACCCCGAGCGGGCGGACATGGTGGTGGCCGAGCTGGGCGAGGCGCGCGCCGAGGTGCTCGTGGCATGGCGGAACGGGGACGAGGGGGCCGAGCGGGAACTCGTCGGCGAATGGCAGGCGCGGCTGCGGCGGCTGCTGGTCGCCAACCCGGAGCTGGTTCCCGAACTCCAGCGACTGATCGACGAGTTGCGGCGCACTGTCCGCGCGGAGGAACCTCGGGCCGCCAGCGTCACTCTGACCGCGAACGCGTCGGGGCGCTCCCGCATCACCATGTCCGGGCGGGACATCAACATCACCAAGGGGTGATCGTTTGAGCTACTCCGGAGGTACTTCGGGCGGTCCCGACGGCGACGGCAACGGTGGAACCCGAATCGATGTACGAGGGGACGGTCAGTCCCGGATCAGGGTGGCCGGCCGCGACATCAACACCACCTACTTCGTCAGTGCTTCGTCGGCGGCGCTTGCCGCCCACGCGACTCGGGACCCTCACCCGCACTGTCCCGCGATCCGGCTCACGGGTTGGTGGTCACCTCGAAGCCCGCGCCGTAGACGTCATCGGGGTCGGCGGCGTCACGGGCACGGAGGTCGGCGAGGATGTTCGCCGAGCTGGTGTAGACGTAGGGAGGCACCCCCAAAGCGATCGCCTTGGTGATGCCGGCCCAGGGGCCCGCGGCCTGAAAGCCGTTGACGTCGGAGGGGTACGCGCTGCCCGGTACGTGCCAGATGGCCGGTCCGCCCGAGTCGCCGCTCTTGTGCGGGGCGTGCGACTGGTAGATGCCGTTGGTGTTGTTCGTGACCCGCCCGTACCACACACCCAATTGGCCTGACACCACGAGCTCGTTGTTGTTGAACAAGTCGGCGCCGAGCAGGCGTTCGTTGTCGAGTGCGGGGTTCAGGGCGTTCGGACTGACGTGTCCGCCGGGGACCTTCAGCTCGCCGGTCTGCTTCAGGTGCGGCCCCTGCGAGGAGAGCGTCACCTGCGGGACGAGCTCGATGACCATGTAGTCCTTGGTCGGGTGGCCCACCATCGAACCCTCGGGGTCCTTGAAGTAGCGCACGTACCCGATCGGACCGAACCCGGTGTCCTGGCGGTCGTAGACGGGGACGATGTTCTCGTGGATCTCGCGGTCGGCGTACTCGGCGCCGCGGATGCAGTGGCCTGCCGAGATGGCCAACTTGTGCCCGTACCTGTCCGTGCCCACCGCGCCGATCGTGCAGAAGGCGTCGGGCACCGACGGGCTGAAGAGGATCTGCATGGCGTTGTGGACGCGTTTGCCCGGCTCGGCGTGGGCGGTACCGAGACTCATGGTCCCGATGACCGCCAGGGTCGCTAAGAGGGTGCACAGTCGCTTGATCATGCATGGTTCCCGTCTGTCGGGGCGAGAGGCCCTCGGCGGAGATCAGCAGACCATGATGACAGCGACGACGCTCATCCGTCGATGCTCAAACACCTTGTGGGTTGGGCGAGTTGAGGTGATACTCCAGCTGACGGGACTGGCGACCAGGGGGACGGGGGCCCGCCGATGGGTGCGTTGGGGGACAGCGAGAAGGAGCGGGCGCGGGAGCTGGCCAGGGAGGCCGTACGACGGTTGGCTCCGGAGGAGCTGGCGTTCTTCGAGGAGACGGCGCACGCGTACTTCGAGGATCCGGCGCGAGCGACCCGGAAAGCGCGGCCCGAGCCGCTGGGAATCGGCATCGACGCCATCGTCGTCACCACGCTGACGGCGTTCGCGTTGCCGGTCGCGGCGACTGTCGCCGCGAGCATCGCCACCGACGTCATGCGCGAGGAGCGCAGACGAGGCTGGTGGCGCGGGCGCCGGGCGCGGGCGGACGACCGTGCGGAGGGCGATGCGGGTGGCGCCCCGGCCAGTGGGGCGGGCGGCGGTGCGGATAATCCGTTCGCCGCGCCAGGCACCGTACGGCCTGTGGCACTGGGCGGTGGGGAGGCACCCCGACCCGTGGACCTGGAGTTCCTGCGGCGCACGGCCTGCGAGCGGGGACTGGCGCTGGGCCTGCCGCCCGGCCAGGCACAGCTCCTCGCCGACGCCATCGTGGGTGGGGTCGTCGGCGGGTGGGCCGGGGGCGCTTCGGGCGGCGACGGGCGGACCCCGGACAGTCGGGGTGGGGAATCCGGTCCCTCGTGAGGGAAGGCCCGAGCAGGTTGGGGGGAGGCCACCCGCTGGGGGTGCAGCACCCGTTCCGATTACCGTCCGGAACTTCCCTGCGGTTCGCGTTGTTCATTCTGAGCACATCGGTGGCGATGGCGGCGGCCGTCGGCGGGGCGGTCGACACGGCGAGGTACTTCGGGCTCGGCGGCGACATCGGCTCCATCACCGAGTCCCTCGAATGCGCGTCCGAGAACTTCGATGAGACGGCCGCCGATCCCGCGGAATTCGCCCGCCGCTGCATGCCGGCGGGCCTCAGCAGTGGGAACACCGAGGAGCTGGCCGCCTTCGCCGCCCTGTGGCTGGCCGTCGGCATCACGTACTGGCTGCTGCCCGTCTACCGGCTCCGTCGGCGTCGGTTGCGGCCATTGCGGGCCGACGCGAACCCGGACATCCAGCGCACGGTCACGGAACTGGTGGCGTTCGCCGAGCTGCGGTGCCGGGTGCGTTTCGTCGTCGACAGGCGCGACCAGGGCCTCACCGGACTCGCCTTCGGGCGGGTCGGCCGGCGTTACGTGATGCTCGGGGACGGACTGCTGCGACTGCACAGCCGGGATCCCGAGGCCTTCCGCGCGATCGTCCTGCACGAATTGGCGCACCTGCGCAACCGCGATGTCGACATCGCCTTTCTCACCCTCATGTGCTACCGGCTGTTCGCCTTCGCGCTCGCGATCCCGATGGCCGTCACGGCGCCCCTCTCCCTGCTGGTCGGCTGGATGCTGATGCCCACACAGGTGATCTACCAGTTGCTGCTCATCGTTGCCCAGTGCGCCCTGGCGGTCACGGTCGCCCACGCCAGCAGCGCCGTACTGCGCAGCCGCGAGCTGTACGCGGACGCCCGGGTCGCCATGTGGACGCGCGGCGCCCACTCGTTGCGTCGTCTGCTCGCCGCACAGTACGGCGTCGAGCGGACCGCGCCCCGTCGGCGGTTGTTCCGGCGCACGCATCCTTCCGCCGCGCAGCGGCTGGCCGCCCTGAGTGACACGAGGCTGCTGTTCGGATTCTCCCCTTGGGAGGCCTTCGGGCTGGCCCTGACCTGCTCGCTCGTCTACTGGCAGATGGCGCGGTGGACCGAGGCGGCAATCAGTCCGGCCGACAGCGGCAGCGCGCTGAGCGCCCTTGTTCCCGCCGTGCTGCTGGGCGGCGGCGTGGCTGTGGGCATCTGGCGTGTGACACTGGCTGCGCATCTGGACCACGCCAGGTGGGCGGACGCGCACCACACGGGGCTCGCCATGGGCTGCGGCCTCTTCGTCGGCACGTTCGGGGACGAGCAGCAGCGGACGGCCTTCGCCCTCGGCGTCGCCAACTCCCTCCCGGTGCTCCTGTCGTGGTGGCTCCTCCTCGGAGTTGTCGGCTACGGATTCGTACGGTGGAACGCGGTGACCGCCCGGGTGTGGGCGCCGGTCGTGCTCGCCGCCCGGCGTCCGCTCGTGCCGATCGTCGTCGGCTGCGCGACCGGTGTGGTGCTGCTGAGCTTCTGGCTCGGGCAGGCCTATGCCGCCGGGACGCCCGGCTTCGCGCTGCTGCCCCTGCCAGGCCCGCTGAACCTGCTGCCGACGCCGTTGGACTACCTCGGTTTCGTTTTCTCCTTGGCCGTCGTGATCACACCCTCGCTGGGGGTCCTTGCCGCGGTCGGGGTCATCGTCGGGTTCCCGCTTGCCGCGCCGCTCGGGGTACGGCTCCTGGGGCGCGTGCGTGGCGTCGCGTCCACCGCGGGACCCGAACGGTTCCTGCTGTGGCCCCCGTCGGCCGAGGCTTCCGCGGCGCTCCTCGCCCCGCCGCGCCTGCGTCCCGGGCGGGCGCTGGTGGAGGGTGTCGTGATCGGCGCCGCCGCGGGGTTCGGACTGTGGGTGGTGCATGTCGTCAGTGCCCTGGTCTTCCCGTGGCCGATCCAGTGGATCGGCTCGGTGTTCACTTTCTACTACGTGCCCGTCGCGATGCTGCTGCAGCTCGCCGTCGGCTTCTTCGTCGCATGGCGCAACGCACACCACGAACTGCGTGCGTTCCACGGAGTTCTCGCCGTGCTCGGCGCGGGGCTGCTGCTTCCCCTGGCCGCGTTCACCGCACGCGACCACTTTGCCTGCGTGCGCTGGGGCACCGACCATCCTGCCTGCAGTCTGGTTCAGCCACTCGGTCTGGCGTCGACCACGGCGACGATCGTGGCCTGGACCGCTGCCCTCGCCCTGCTCCTCCTCCCCACGTGGGCCGCCCTGCGCGACGGCGCCCGGCAGTGAGGCCGGCTCCGCCCCGCCGGCGTACGGCGCTCGTTCCGATGGGCCTGACCTCTTGGGGCGTGATTCACCTCGTGGTCGGAGTGGCGCTCGTCATTGCCGGCCTGAGAGTCCTGACAAACAAGAGCTGGGGTCGCGGGGCCGGTGCGACAGTGGCAGGGATCAGCCTGATCACCCAGTTCATGTTCGTTCCGTACTACCCGGCGTGGGCCATTCCCATGATGACGCTCGACCTCGTGATCGTGTTTGCGCTGACGAGGCTCCATATCGGAACCGGCGGGCAGTGAACCCGGACAAGACCATGGCCGGTGGGAACCATCGCGGACGAGACCTCTCACAGGCCCGAGCCCCCGAGGACCGGGACAAGCCGGGTTCCAAGATGCTTGTCCTGTCCGACGCGAACGGACTGCCCCTGGTCGTCGGGCTTTCCGCCGCCCACACCCACGGATCCACGGACACCCGCCACCACCCGGTGGCGGGTGTCCGTCCGTTTCCGGTCAGTGCCGTCCCGACAGCAGGTCCGCGGCCTTCGCGATGGGGTCCGTGCCAGGGCGGGGCGACGTGAGTTCGCGACGGTCGGCGGTGCGGTAGGCGGCGTACATGCCGTGGACGCCGAGCCAGCGGAAGGGTTCCGGTTCCCAGCGGCGGACCCGGTGGTTGACCCAGGGCAGTGTGGTCAGTTCCGTGGGGCCGGACTGGCCGGAGTCCTGCTGGATCAGGTCGCGCAGGGTGCGGGCGGCGAGGTTGGTGGTGGCTACGCCGGAACCGACGTAGCCGCCGGCCCAGCCGAGACCGGTGGAGCGGTCGAGGGTGACGGTGGCGCACCAGTCGCGGGGGACACCGAGGACGCCGGACCAGGCGTGGTCGATGCGGGCGGCCCCGGTGGTGGGGAAGAGGCGGACGAGGACGTCGCGGAGGGCCTCGATGGTGGCGGCCTGGGTACGGGCTGTGTCATTGAAGTGGGCCGCACCTGAGCCGTAGCGGTACGGGACGCCGCGGCCGCCGAGTGCGATGCGGTCGTCGGCGGTGCGCTGGGCGTACACGTAGGCGTGGGCCATGTCGCCGAGGGTTTCGCGGCCGTCCCAGCCGATTGTGTCCCACACGGACCGGGGGAGCGGCTCGGTGGCGATCATCGAGGAGTTCATGGGGAGCCAGGTGCGCCTGAGGCCCTTGAGGTTTGCGGTGAAGCCCTCGGTGCAGCGCAGGATGTACGGAGCGCGGACGGTGCCGTACGGGGTGTGGGCCTGCTTGGGTTTGATCTCGGTGACGGGCGTCGACTCGTGGATGGTGACGCCGAGCGCCTCGACGGTCTCGGCGAGGCCCTTGACGAGTTTGACCGGGTGCAGGCGGGCGCCGTGCGGGGTCCAGGTGGAACCCACGGCTCCGGTGACGTTGATGCGCTCGCCGGTCTCGCGGGCGCCGTGCAGGACACGGTCCTTCTCGCCGAAGGCGATCTCGACGGAGTGGAAGTCCTTGAGCCGGGCCAGCTGGGCGGGGGTGTAGGCGACTTCGAGGACACCGCCCTGGTGGATGTCGGCGTCGATGTTCTCCTCGGCGGCCACGCGGACGACCTCGTCGACCGTGTCGTTCATCGCCTGCTGGAGGCGGACGGCGGCTTCGTGACCGTAAAGCTTGGCATAGCGGTCGCGGCCCGCGATGCCGTTGTACAGCCAGCCGCCGTTGCGCCCGGAAGCGCCGTAGCCGCAGAACTTGGCTTCGAGGACGGTGATGTTGAGGAAGGGGACGGCCTTCTTGAGGTAGTAGGCGGTCCACAGTCCGGTGTATCCGCCGCCGACGATGCATATGTCGGCGGTGGCATTGCCGGGCAGGGGTTCCCGGGGGATGGGGGTGCCTTGGTCCGCGTACCAGAACGATATGCCGCCGTTGACCGTGCTGACGGTGCTCATGTTGCCCCTGCTTTGTCCGGTGTGAAGCCGTGAGTGAGGTCGTACTTTCTCTGGGGCGGGACGTTACTGCGCCGGAGGGGTTTTCGTCCTGTGCCGGGACCAGGCCAGCGGGTAGCAGGCCAGGCCGATGAGTACGGCGGTGAAGTGGCCGAGGTCGGTGAAGGTGCGGCCGGTGATGAGCGGGATTCCGTAGAAGACGAGCACGGCGAAGAGATAGACGTACCGCCAGGGCGCCGGGATGCGGTACGTGAGGACCGCGATGACGCCCGCGAGCGCGTAACTGACGCCGACATCGAGCGTGTTGGCGCCGGCCGGCGGTACGTGTCCGTGTCGGATGGCCCAGGCCAGGACGCCTTCGCTGACAAAAGTGGCGAGGACATGGGCCGCGATGGCGACGGCGAGCCAGCGCAGGGTGCCGAGCCAGCGTTCGGCAGGGGCGTGGAAGACGGTGTAGAGGACGGCGTAGGGAACCCAACGGCCGCCGTCGATCCAGAGGGCGCTGGTGACGAGTACGCGTACGGGGTCCTGGGAGAGTTCGTGGATGTTGGTCGAGCGCTGGCGCAGGAAGTCCTCTTCGAAGTCCGGTGACATCTGGTGGACGATGACGGTGGTGACGAAGAGTGCGGTCAGCCAGATGTAGGTGCCGGGTGCGCTGCGGACCCATGAGCCGGCGCTGCGGATCCACGAGCCGGCGCCGGTGCGCGGCCGGGTGGGCGGGGCGGGGCTGCTCGGAGTCATATCCGATTGATGCACGGCTCTACGATTGTCCGCGTGATTGACATTCCGGACGGGCTGATCGACACCCAGTCCAAGTACAACGGGGCGGCAGGGCGGGCCTTTCTCGCGGCGCTGCCGGGGCGGGCCGCCGAGTTCCTGGAGCGGTGGGGGCTCCGGCGGGACGGCGAGGCGTTCTACGGGGTGTGCGCGCTGGTGCTTCCGGTGGTGCGGGTGGCGGACGGTCGTCGGGCGGCGTTGAAGCTTCAGCCGGTGGACGAGGAGACGGTGGGGGAGCCGGTCGCGCTGCGGGTGTGGGGCGAGGCGGGCGCGGGAGCCGTGGAGCTGCTGGATCACGACGCTGCGACGGGGACGCTGTTGCTGGAGCGGCTGGAAGGGCGCCGCTCGTTGATGGGGATGGCGGACGAGCGGCAGGCGGTGCGGATTCTGGCGGGACTGCTGGCCCGGCTGTCGTCCGTGCCCGCTCCGGCGGGTTGTGGGCTGCGGGAGCTGGGGGACATGGCGGCCCGGATGTCGGCGGCGGTGCCCGGGGCGGTGGCGGCGCTGGCGGACGGGGAGGAGCGGCGGCTGTTGGCAGAGTGCGCGGCGGCGGTGCGCGAGGTCGCGGGGGAGCCAGGGGACCGGTTGCTGCACTGGGACCTGCATTACGGAAATGTGCTGGCCGACGGGGAGGCCGGGTGGGTGGCCATCGACCCGAAGCCGCTGGTCGGCGATCCGGGGTTCGAGCTGCTTCCGGCGCTGGTCAATCGGTTCGACGCGGCGGCGGTGCGATGGCGGTTCGACCTGATGACGGAGGTGCTGGGGCTCGACCGGGGGCGGGCGCGGGCCTGGACGCTGGGGCGGCTGCTGCAGAACGGTCTGTGGGCTGTGACGGACGGGGAGCGGCGGCTGGCGCCGAACCAGGCGGAGATCGCACGTCAATTGCTGGGGCGGGGTTAGCGGGGTACGAGCCCATGCTTACGCTGCCCTCGTGATTCGTACCGCTACCCCTGCCGATGTCCCCGTCATCCACGCCATGGTCCGTGAGCTGGCCGACTACGAGAATGTCCTGCACGAGGCGAAAGCCACCGAGGAGCAGCTGCACGAGGCGCTGTTCGGCGAGCGGCCCGCCGCGTATGCGCACATCGCCGAGTCGGACGACGACGGCGAGGTCGTCGGCTTCGCGTTGTGGTTCCTGAACTTTTCCACGTGGCGGGGGGTGCACGGCATCTACCTGGAGGACCTGTACGTACGTCCCCAGCGGCGCGGCGGCGGGCACGGGAAGGCGTTGCTGACGGAGCTGGCGCGGATCTGTGTGGAGCGCGGCTACGAGCGCCTGGAGTGGTCGGTGCTGAACTGGAACACCCCGTCCATCGCGTTCTACGAGTCGCTGGGTGCGCGACCGCAGGAGGAGTGGACGATGTACCGGCTGACGGACGGGGCGTTGACGAAGCTCGGGGAACAGCTCGGGGAAAGGCGCGGCGGGCGGTAGGTCCTGGCCGGGTTACGGGACCAGGACGGCCTTGCCCATCACCCCCCGGGTCTCCAGGGCGCGGTGGGCGGCAGCCGCTTCGGCGAGTGGGAAGCGCTGGACCGTGGGGCGGAGCCGGCCGGGGAGGGTGCAGTCGACGGCGAGGCCGGCGCCGTTCGCCCGGACGGCGGCGACCTTGGCGGGGCCGCCGGTGAGGCCGGTGACGGTGGCCCCGGTGTCCTTGGCGTACCGCACGATCAGGCGCCGATGCCGCCCGCGGCTGCGGGAACGATGACGGTCGATTCGGGGCCGAGCGACCACCCGCCGACCTCAAGCCTGCTTGAGGTCAAGCCCCGTCGTGGAGGTGCGGGGGGTGGTCCGGTTCTCGGAAGCCTTGAGGGCGAGCAGCGCCGCCTCCATTCCGCTGTTGAACGACACCTCGCTGAGCAGTCCTGGCGCGGCGACCTGGTCGCCCGCGAGGTAGATGCCGTTGCCGCGGTCGATGGCGGGCCGGTCGCGCCAGGTGGTGCCGGGCCGGTCGACCGCGCCGGTGCGGCCGGAGGCGAGGGCCTCGCGCCGCCATACGGTGCGCCCGCGCCAGCCCGGGCAGCCGAGGTCGAGCAGCTCCTCGGCGCGGGAGATGCCGATGGCCCTGGACTCACCGGGGGCGAGGGGGAACTGCCCCTGGACGAGCTGCTGTCCGGCGGGTGCGAGGGTGCGGTCCTGGGCGGTGAAGCGTTCGATCCAGCCGGGGGCGTCGAGGTCGGACACGGCGAAGGCGTCGCCGCGCCGGGTGCGCAGGGCCAGGTCGATCAGGGCGGTTCTGCCGCTGTCCCAGGCCAGTGAGGGGTCGCGGAGCAGGGTGCGGGCCGCGTCGAGGGAGGTGGCGACGATCACCGGGCCCTGTCGGGTCAGGGTGTCGAGGGTGTCGGTGTCGACGCGCGCCGCCGTCTCGATCCGGACGGTGAGGTTCCAGGCGCGGGCCGCCATCCGGTCGATGACCTGGGCCCAGCCGCCGACGGGGTAGCGGGCCTCGGGCGGCAGCGCGGCGGCGCGGCGCAGCCGTTCCTGGACGAATGCGGCGGAGAGCGCACCGGGGTCGTGGTGGTAGAGCGCGACGGCGGCGTAGTGCGCAGCCGCGCGGGCGCCCGCCTCGCCGACCTGTCCGGTGGCCCACGTGTGGAAGTCGGTGTCGACGGGGGCCTGCTCGGCGCTGCGGCGGGTGAGGCGGAGGAGGGCGAGGGGCGGGGTGCGGCGCAGGGTGCCGCCGAGGCGGAAGCGGAGCCGGGCGCCTTCGAGGGGCGGGAGGGTGGCGACGGGGCCCAGGAGGTTGCGGCGGTCGAGCCAGGTCCAGTGCGGCCCGCGACGGTAGAGGGCGTGGGGTCCTTCGTTGGTGCGGTACGGGCCTTCGGCGGTCCTGGCCCGTCCGCCGAGGGTGTGGTGGGCCTCGTGGACGGTCACCAGGGCGCCGGACTCGGCGGCGGTGATCGCTGCGGTGAATCCGGCGAGGCCGCCACCGATGATGTGGATGCGCTGCATGGTCCCGGTCTCCTTCGCTGAAGGGCGCTGTCGTGTACGGGACGGCCCACGGGCGGCGTTTGTGACATCGGCGAGGGGGCGTTGTCAGTGGGGTGGGTCACGATGGGGGCATGGCACGCAGCAGCAGGAAGACGGACACGATCGCAGAGGCACGGCGGCCAATGGTGCGGCTGCCGTCGCTCGTGCCGTACGACGGGGAGGGACTGGAGCCCGACGGGGACTACGACGGTGTGCGGTTCGAGGGGACGGATCTCGCGGACGAGTCGGGTCCGGGGGCCCGGTTCATGGACTGCGCGTTGGACGGCTGTGCACTGGACCGTACGGAGCTGGTCAGGGCCCGTTTCATCGACTCGGTGCTGACGGGCGTGCGGGGTGTGGGCACCGATCTCGCGGGGGCGTCGCTGCGCGATGTGGAGGTGGTGGACGCACGGCTGGGCGGGGTGCAGCTGCACGGTGCGGTGCTGGAGCGGGTGCTGGTGCGCGGCGGGAAGATCGACTACCTGAATCTGCGGAAGGCGCGGTTGAAGGACGTGGTGTTCGAGGGCTGTGTGCTGTCCGAGCCGGATTTCGGGGATGCGCAGCTGGTGCGGGTGGAGTTCCGTGACTGTGTGCTGAAGCGGGCCGACTTCAGTTCCGTACGGATGGAGTCGGTGGACCTGCGGACGGTCGCGGAGTTGGACATCGCCCGCGGGGTGGAGCGGCTGGCGGGTGCGGTGATCAGCCCGGCACAGCTGGTGGAGCTGGCTCCGGCGTTCGCGGCGCAGATCGGGGTGCGGGTGGAGGCGTAGCCCGCCGGGGCCGGGTCAGGTACGGGGGAAGCGGGCCTGGAGGTCCCAGATCACCGGGTTGTCGGCGAGCCCTTCGTGCATGTCGGCGAGGTCGGCGATCAAATCGTGCAGGAAGTCGCGGGCCTCGCGGCGCAGCAGCGAATGGTTGAAGGTGAGCGGGGGCTCGTCGCCGGGCATCCAGTCGGCCTCGACGTCGACCCAGCCGAAGCGGCGCTCGAAGAGCATCCGGTCGGACGACTCGGTGAAGTCCAGCTCGGCGAACTGCCGCCGGTGCGAGCGGTTGCCGCGCGGGTCCTGGTCGATCTGCTCGACGATGTCGCACAGCGCCCACGCGAAGTCGAGCACCGGCACCCATCCCCAGGCTGTGGACACTTCGCGGTCCGCCTTGGTGTCCGCGAGGTAGACGTCCCCGGAGAACAGATCGTGCCGCAGGGCGTGGACGTCCGCGCGGCGGTAGTCGGTCTGTGGGGGATCGGGGAAGCGTCGGGAGAGGGAGTAGCCGATGTCGAGCACAGTTCGATGGTGTCATGCCCGGTGACGGGGGGCCGACACGATCGGGTGGGGCCCGGCGGCGCGGGCCCCGCGAGTCCGGAAGGACACGCCCTGAGAGCCTGCCGGGTGACCTCTGATCGGGCGGACGCGGCGTGGCACGCACGCTTCCGGCGTTGCCGAAATGGCCTAGTAGCTCCTTCCCCAAGCTCTCAAGGAGCAGGGGAGACCCCATCCGAGGCCATCCCGGCGCCTTGGAATCGCACGCACCACGCCGCGTCCGCTCTCCGATCGAAGGTCACCCGACACGCCCTGAGGAGGCAACCGCTGCTCCTTCGGACAGCCTTTAGGATCCCCGGTGTGGATCAGCGAACATCTGTACGCCACACGGGACGCGCCGCTGCTCTCGCCCTGCTGGTTCTGACGGCCTCCACAGCCTGCACCGGCGGTGTCGAAGGCACCCCCGGCGCCGCCGGTCTGCGCGACCCGTACTTCCCGAAGCTCGGCAACGGCGGCTACGACGTCACGCACTACGACCTCGCCCTCGACGTCGACCCGGCCTCCCACCGTCTGCGCGGCACCGCCACGATCACCGCGCGCGCCACCCAGGACCTCAGCTCCTTCAACCTCGACCTCGCCGGGCTCACCGTGCAGTCCGCGACCGTCGAGGGCCGCCCGGCCGCGGTCAACCGGGCGGGCCACGAGCTGACGCTGCGCCCCGACGCCGAGGTCGCGAGCCGGCTCCGCAAAGGCAGGACGTTCCGTACGGTCGTCAGCTATTCCGGCTCCCCGCAGACCCTCACCGACCCCGACAAGTCGAAGGAGGGCTGGCTGAGGACCGCGGACGGATCGGTCGCGCTCGGTGAACCGACCGGTTCCATGGCGTGGTTCCCCGGCAACAACTATCCGAGCGACAAGGCGTCGTACGACATCACCGTGACCGTTCCCAAGGGCCTGACGGCCGTCTCCAACGGTGAGCCGGCATCCCGCAGCGTCTCGGGCACCACCACCACGTACCACTGGCACATCGCCGAACCGATGGCGAGCTATCTCGCGACGGTCGCCATCGGCCGTTTCGACACGAAGACGTCGACCACCCCGGACGGCATCAAGGTGTTCACGGCCGCGGACACGGCGGTGGCGGCGGACAGCGCGCGGATTCTCGCCCGGATTCCCGAGGTCGTGAAATGGGAGGCGGAACGTTTCGGCCCGTACCCCTTCTCCACCACGGGCGCGATCGTCGAGCGTCCCGGAGACGCCGGATATGCGCTGGAGACCCAGAACCGGCCGTTCTTCCCGGGGCCGCCGGATGCCGGACTGCTCGTCCACGAGATGGCCCATCAGTGGTTCGGGGACTCCGTCACGCCCGAGAGCTGGCGGGACATATGGCTCAACGAGGGCTTCGCGACCTATGCGGAGTGGCTGTGGGGGGACGACCAGGAGGGCAACCCGGTCCGGAAGCGGTTCGACGCCGCCTTCGACGATGACGACAACTGGTCCTTTCCGCCTGCCGATCCGCCGACCGCCGCGGACATCTCGCGGGCGCCGGTGTACGGGCGCGGGGCCATGGTCATCCACAAGATCCGGCAGGCCGTGGACGACGACAAGCGCTTCTTCGCGCTCGTCAGGGGCTGGACGAAGGCCCACCGGCACGGCAACGCGTCGACTGCCGACTTCACCGCCTATGTGGAGAAGACGACCGGTCAGGATCTTACGGAGCTGTGGAACACCTGGCTGTACGGCAGGAGCCGGCCCGCCTCGAAGGGCTGACCGGCTCCCGCGTACAGCAGTGGGGTTACTTCACGTTGACGCCGCTCCAGGCGGCGTCGACGGCCGCGAGCTCGGCGCTGTCCGCCCCGTACAGGTCGGTCGCCGCCTTCTCGGTCGCCGTGCGGGCGGCCGCGTAGTCGGTGGACGACGTCATGTACTCGGAGAGGGCCTTGTACCAGATCTGGACGGCCTTGTCCCGGCCGATACCGGTGACCGTCGAGCCGTCGATGGTCGGGGAGTCGTAGTCGACGCCGTTGATCGTCTTCGCGCCGCTGCCCTCGGACAGCAGGTAGAAGAAGTGGTTGGCGACGCCGGAGGAGTAGTGCACGTCGAGGTCGCCGACGCTGCTGTCCCAGTAGTCCGCGGAGCCGCCGTCCTTGCTCGGCTTGTCCATGTAGCGCAGCGGGGTGCCGTCGCCGTTGATGTCGATCTTCTCGCCGATGAGGTAGTCACCGACGTCCGTGCTGTTGTCGGCGGCGAACTCCACCGAGGTGCCGAGGATGTCGCTGGTCGCCTCGTTCAGGCCGCCGGACTCCCCGAAGTAGTCGAGGTTGGCGGTGGCCGCGGTCAGGCCGTGGCTCATCTCGTGGCCCGCGACGTCGAGAGCGGTGAGGGCGCTCTTGTTGCCGGCGCCGTCGCCGTACGTCATGCAGAAGCAGCTGTCGTCCCAGAACGCGTTGACGTACTCGTTGCCGTAGTGGACACGGGAGTAGGCGGCCTTGCCGTCACCCGCGATGCCGTCGCGGCCGAACTCCGACTTGTAGAAGTCCCAGGTCTTCGCGGCACCGTAGGCAGCGTCGACGGCGGCGGTCTGGCGGTCGCTGCCGGTGCCGTCGCCCCAGGTGTCGTCGTCGTCCGTGACGAGGTCACCGGTGCCGCTCTCGCCCTGGTTGAGGTCGTACGTCTTGTGGCCGCCGCGGTCGCCGTCGGTCAGCTCGAAACCGGAACCGGCCGCGGTGGTCGTCAGGTCGACCTGGCCGCTGTACTGGCTGTTGCCGACGCCGGTCTCGATCGCCTCGTAGCTCTGGAGCTTCTTGCCCGTGGTCGCGTCGGTGATGATGTGCAGCCTGCTCGGCGTGCCGTCCTTCTGCACCCCGGTCTTCACGGTCTCGAAGGCGAGGACGGGCTTGCCGCCGCCCGCCCAGATCACCTTCTGGGCCGCGGCCGCAGTCTTGATCTTCGCCACCGTCGACGGCACGGATATCCGGGCCTTGGTCGCCTTGGTGACGCCCTTGAGCTTTCCGCTGCGGGCGGTGTGGGTGACGAGGTCGCCGCCGATGACCGGGAGCCCGGCGTAGGTGCGCTCGTAGCGGGTGTGGACGGTCCCGTCGGCGTCCTTGATCACATCACGGGCGATCAGCTTCTCCTGGCTGCCGAGCCCAAGGGAGTCGGCGGTCGAAGAGGCGTCGGACTGCGCCGACTTGATGGCGGCGGTGCGCTGCGAGGCGCTGTTCGCACCGAACGGGACGGTGCTGCGAGAGGCGGAGGGGCCGTCATTGCCGTTGTCCGGCGCGGCGTTCGCCGCACCGGTCTGGACGCCGACGACGACCATCGCGGCCACGGCGGCCAGGGCTGCGGCGCGACGGGTGTTCATGTGGGGGGTCATGCGTTCTCCGTTGCTCGTTCCGTGGGGGGTTACGAGCGGAGAGCGTGCCACCGAATGACCAACATTGACGGTGTACTAACAAATACCTCACATTTCTTTGACTACTTCTTGTCCGAATGGGATGCGCTCGTGTCCACTATTCGGCGGACTCCGGCAGCTTGTGCAACACCGCGCGGACAGACGGGAGCCCCCGGCCGCAGGAGATGCGGCCGGG